>CAYNRQ010000047.1:0-8723 GCA_964399875.1 uncultured archaeon | reverse complement strand
TGTGACTGGTGGTAAGGAGCTAATCAATTAACCGTTTGAGATCTATCCTTTCCCAACTCTAAACATGAAGACCTTGGGGAAAGCATAAGCGTTGATCTTGGAAGAGAGTTCGGACCTGTTGATATTGTCAGACTTCTTGGTGAGATCAGGGAATCCATAACACCCCAATACTTTGGAATAAAAAAGGCGGCAGTATCAGCAGTGACATAGTTTTCAGAGACGGCAGGCTCTTCTTTAGCCAGCTGAGGAACGAAAACCTTATATATATGGTAAAGGCTATGATAGATATAGATGAACATGCAAACAGGGTGCTGAATATTGTTAAGGCCAAGTTTGGATTGCACGATAAATCCCAGGCCATAAACGTAATGGCAATACAATATGAAGAAGAGGTTCTGGAACCTGAAATGAGGCCAGAGTTTATAGCAGAACTCAAGAAATCGCAGAAAGAAAAGGCCGTACCTATCAAAAACCTCGCAAAGCATCTGGGCTTAGAGGAGTAAAACATGTACATCCTTCTTGCTGTGCCCTCGTTAAAAAAGAAAATAAAAAGACTTGCAAAAAGGAATAAGCCTTTGGCAGAAGCACTGAATTAGAGAGATCTTGCAAAATCCAAATCATTATAAGCCTCTAAAAAGTCCAATGCAACATATGAGAAGGGTTCATATTCTGAAAAGCTTTGTTCTTGTTTATTCCATTAATGAGAAAAACAAAACAGTGATTTTACATAAATTTGAGCATCATAACAATGTTTATCATTAGAAGGCCGAAGTCAGATATTCCGCGGTCTATCGATATAACACTGTTATATTTCTAAAAGAAAAACCCAATCACATTGTTTTTTATACCCCTAATCCAATATATAATATCCCAAGCATGGGATTAACTTTATAAACCATAAATGTCATTATCTAGTAGTGACAAGTGATTATATGCCTGAGAAGAAAACCAAGAAGAAAAAAGTGTATGGAAAATCCATCACCGCAGAAGAGATTCTTAAAGAGGATATAGGCCAGCCAAAGAAGGATGTAAGTGCACATAAGAAAAAACCAAAACAGGAAGCAGAAACAATTTCTTCCAAAAAAAAGAGAGTAGAAATCCTCAAGAGATTCACCAAAGAAGCCCTTAAGAAGTACGGCCCTCTTATAAGATCTGTTGTTCTTTTCGGTTCCACAGCAAGACAGGAATTCAAGGGTGAAAGTGATATTGATATTTTTATCATTCTTGATGATACAAGACAGAAAATATCCCCGGCTTTTAAAGACAAAATAGAGGATGATCTTGATGTTATTGCAAAGAAGTGTTCCAAGCTGTTATCCATGCAGCAACCATATCTCTTAACAGAGTTCTGGAACATGGTAAGACTGGGCCACCCAATAATCTTCAACTTCATCAGGGAAGGTATCCCTGTCTATGACAAGGACATCTTCCTGCCTATAAAGAGACTCCTGCAGATGGGTGAAATAAAACCATCCAAGGAAGCTGTAGAAAAATTTATAGAAAGAGGCCCAAGAAGGGTAAAGAGGGTGGAAAACGCCAAGATATACATGGTTGTGGAAGACTGCTACTACGCAATGCTTGAGTCTGCCCAGGCAGTCCTCATGTTCCTTGGCAAGTCCCCCCCAAGGCCATCAGACGCCCCAGACGCCCTGAGAAAAACCCTGGTGAAAATGAAATTCATCGACGAGGCAACAGTGAAAAAACTCGAGAACATAATCAACCTGAGAAAAGAAGTAGAACACAAAAGAGTAAAATCCATATCAGGAGAAAGCCTTGACAAGTGGATATCCAAAACCAAGTCATTTGTAAAGAAGATGCAGGATCTTATAGTTAAAGTGGAGATTCTTAAGAGAGAAAGCATGATAGAAAAATCATACACAATAATGGCAGAGACAACAATGACCCTGCTAAAGGCTATGGACAAATCCATAAAAAAGGAAGAAACCCTGCCAGAGGCATTCCAGAAATACCTTGTGGAACCAGGCCTTATAGATCCCAAGTACCTAGGAGTCCTTAACGAACTTGAGAAACTGCAGAAGATTGTAAAGCAAGGCAAAGTTCTGGATGTTCCAAAACAGGAGATACTCATGCATAGAGAGTATGTCAGGAAATTCATCCATGAGGCCGGAAAAGTTCTGAAAAAGAAAATTCAGGTCAAGGAAGAGTAAATCAATACCGAACCAATTGGTTTTACGCCGCCATTCATGTCGTGGCAAAACCGCTAACTGAAACCCAAAGCTTATTTCTGTTCAGAACCAACCATTTAACATCGATGAGTAGCCCATGCTAGCACACGGGCTTATACAACTCATCGATTGCAAAGCTACAAGATAAGGAGCTCTGTTTGTATGAAGCCAAAGCCATTCAGCCATAGCTATGGTGAATCAAACTTCCACATCGTTCTTACATTATATGGAAGCTCAACACCTGAAACTGCAGTCTTGAGATTATATTCTGTTATGTTTCCATGCGGCAGCCCTTCTATTCTTATTCTGTTGTCTGTGGGAGGAAGCTTTATCCATAAAGATCAAATTCTGAATTTTTTATCGTAACATCCTTTTTGCATTCCATTTCAAAATTAAAACTCCATAATAACATTTTGATGTTGTAATTTTGGATATTAAGTGACCTGCCCATCAGCAGATTCTCAAGAGCAAAGTCTGTATTCCTGTCTCTGTACAAACCATCAAGAATAAGTTCTCCTGACATGCTGTTCTTGCACTCAAAAACAAAACTTCCCAAAGAGAATCCTTTATGCCAGCTTTAGAATCCAGTGTCCAATAAACATATGAGATAGTAGAATTAGCAATGCTCAAATCTGAATCCTGTCCAAAAGAACCTTCCATACATCCTGCTGTTATTTATCACAACCCTTGAACCTTCATACATCTGTAAATTAAGTTCAGGCCTATCAACTCTCCATATGTTCTGCCATTAATAATCAAAACACCATTCTCCATAACCAATGAAGAACCATCCTCTAAAATAAGTTGCCATCAATAGTGAGCGTCTGCCCGCTCTTAACAACATAATCACCAACATGCAATTCATCAGCTCTGGGAGTATTAATAAACAGCAAAAACAGAATAAAAATAAAAAACCATTTTCCCCATATTATTTCTTTGTTCATATATTAAAGTTCATACTTCTTTTTAACCCACTCCAAGGCCTCTTTAAAGTTTTTGAAAACCCCGTCAGCCATGGAGAAGTCCTGTTTGACAGAAAATTCATTGGGCAGGGCCAGACACACCAGGCCCGCACTCTTGGCAGCCCTGACCCCGTATTCTGTATCCTCAAAAGCTATGCATTCCTCAGGTTTCAGCCCGAGCTTTTTAACAGCCAAGAGATAAACGTCAGGATAAGGTTTTTCTCTCTTAACATCATCCACGCCTGAAACAATCACTGAAAAGAAATGAAGCAATCCAACTTTTTTCAGCTTGAATACATTCTCTTTCATTTCGGCTCCTCCAGCAGAGGCCAGTTTTACCCCTTTTTTCGCAAAGAATTCCACAGCCTCCCTGGCTCCTGGAACAATTTTCAATTCACCCTGAAACAATTCCATGATGGCCTTTTCCTTTCCCTTAACCAGAAAATTTATGGAAACATTCAGATTAAAATCCTTCTTAATCTCAGGTGCAACAATATCAACACCCTTTCCAGCATAATCAAAATACTTCTTCTTTGTCAGCTCCACACCCAGAGGCTTCAGAACATTTATCCACCCCTTCCACTGAAGCCCTTCTGTATCCACCAGGATCCCATCCACATCAAAAACAGCCCCCTTTATCATATCTTTCCCTTCTCCTTCAAGAAATTCAGAATCTTTTCTGCAACCTCTTCAGCAGTTATATGCGATGTATCAATAACAATATCATAATTCTTCTTATCAATAAACTTAATACCATAATATTTTTTATATCTGAAAAGATCTGATCTCTCCCTATCCTTCAATTCATTTTCAGCATCTTTCAGGCTCTTAAATCCCTCTGCAATTCTCTCATCCGTGAAAACCCTTCTGGCCCTTGTTTTAAGATCAGCCTTAAGGTAAATCTTAACAGAATTCGGAATAAAATGAAAACTCAGCCTTCCATCTACAACAAAATTGCCTTTTTTCTTTCCAAGCTTTTTCTGATACTCATCAACCTCCCTGTCTGTGAATTCCTCTGCCTCCCCCAGTCTGTTCAACTCAGAAAGCCTGATCCCCCTCTCCTTGGCCATTCTTCTCCTTAAAGTGCCTATAGAATAATACACATATCCAAGCTTATCAGCCAGTATCTTTCCAACAGTTGATTTTCCAGATCCTGCCTGACCAGAGATTGTAATTATCATTAATCACTCCTCATAAACCTAATATCATTCATCTGCTTTTCTAATTCAGGTCTTGTTTCTATTGCAACCATGGCCGAATCAGGTATCATCCTCTTGAAAGATGCCAAATCAAGATTACCTTCACCAAGGTGCATATGTTCATCTTTGTCATTCTCCGCATGCCCGTCAGAAATATGAAAATAAACAGGATTCAGCTTAAAAAGATCCTTAACAAACTCCACATGCTCTCTTTTAAAGCCATATGCACATAAACTTGCGTGCCCAAAATCCAGACAAAGCCCGCAACCACAGGCCTTTATTATTCTTTCCAGCTCATCAAAACTTCTGCCAAAACAATGGGAACCGGTTGTTGCCCAATACGGGAGATTCTCAATAAGAATCCTCTCATCATTTACCATATTCAAAAACTTTATAACGTTCTCTATAGAGCATTTATCATTATCATTCAGACCAGGGTGAACTATTATAAACCTGGCATTAAACCTGTCAGCCAGTTCCTGAGAAAACCTTACAGAAACCAGATTCCTTTCCAGCATGCCACTGTCAGAAAGATTAACACCAAATCTAAAGTGTTCATTATGGATCACATAGGGAATATCATAATCTTCCATAAAACCAAAATCAGCGTCTCTCACTGCCATTACTTCTATAAAGTCAGTAACATCTGCAATCCTTTTAAGGTATTCCCCTTTATCAGGATTATTGGGATATATCTTTATTCCTATTTTCATACTAATAATTACTCCTGTTGCTTATAAAATATTTTAATAACAGACGCATTCTGATTGAGTGTTGCTTCTTCATGCACATGAAATCCATATCAGAAATAATGTCAGCTCAGCAATTGCTGTTTTCTAAACCACTACCTGACCATGTCGCTCAGCTCTTCCATCCTGCTCAAAACAAACTTCTCCCTGTCAGGATCCTCAATAATAAGCGTACCCCCCATGTTCAGTGACATTACCTCCCTTATAAGGTAATCCAGGCTTATATCTGACTTATCCAGTGGTATGTGCCTTATCTCCCCGGAAGGCCCGTAAGAAATACCAGAGAAAAAGAAGAATGCATTCTGCAGCCAACTCTGCCCGACAGCAGCCCTTACCTGGTCAAGAACCCTTCTGAAATCCTGCTGGCTCCTTAAAGCGCCCACACCTCTTGCATGAACATGCGCCCAGTTTATTACAGGCTCTGTGCTTGATGTCCTTCTTACAATATCAATAGTGTCCTCTAGTGAACCAACCTCACTCATCTTGCCTGTTGTTTCAACGCCTATGCTGCACTTGGTTCTCAGACCTGAAACAATTTCATTTATCTTGTAAACCACCAACTTAAGGGCCTGATCCTGTGGCATCCGGGCATAGAAATTAGGCTGTATAACAAATATTCTGCAATCCATTATGCTTGAGATATCGCAAAATATCTTCAGTTTCTCATCAGGCTGGTCTGAAAGTGCGGTGTGATGCAGGGAAAGCTCTATGTTGAATTTCTTTGCTATATCTTTTATCTTCAACAGCTCCCCGTAATACTTTTTATAAAGATCAGTGCTTGTATAAATCCCACCAAACAATTCCTTGGGTAAAACAAAGGCCTTTAACCCAATCTTGTACAATTCCCTCAAAACATCAAGAACCTGTGCAGGTGTCCTGGCTGTAGGTATCTTATTTATCCCGTAAGGTATACCTATTCTCATGCCTAACCTTTCCTGTATCTTCAACACCTTCTTCCTTATAAGCACGTCATACATAATATATTATTAGCGGATAAAATAGAAAAGCTTGCCCCAAGAAGGCAATCATGCAGCTAGTTCAGTGATAGTTTAAGAGGCACTTTCTTCCTAAGATCTGTTATGTCCCTGTTGCCATACCTCATTTCATAACTCATCTTTTCAATGGGATAGGATCCCATATTCCAAAACAGATAATCACTCCTAAGGTTTGCTTCCCCCTCAACATCCGCCCTCGAGTATCTGTACAAGGTTCCTCCTATATCCTGAACACTATGCCACATCTCTTCAGCCATAACCCTTTCTGCTGCATTTACAGGCAATCCGCCCCTCCTTAGATCATCCTTCTCCCTGTCACACATCTCTGGAAAATTAACAGGATCAAGAACCATGGTTTTTGTCTTTGCATCAAAATAACCATATATCTTACCGACAGGCCTTCCAAGATATCTATGCCACCAAGTAGGAAGCTTCTTAACAATGATCCTCTTTATATTCCTGCCTATGTAGGGAACAACACCCTGCTTTTCAGCAAAGTACCTGTTAATCCTAGCCTTAACCCTTTTATAAAGGCTTCTTATAGGCTCAATAGAATATCCTGCATGGTTTTCATATTCAGGCTCCTTTCCTATATCCTCTGGTTCTACATACTGTTTCACCTTCTTTGTGAAAGGAACAACACCATATCTTTCACCGATTCTTCTAACATAGTCTCTTACATCAAAAAACGATCCATCACTATTAAACCAGCACCCGTCTGTTCCAAAAAGTTTTGGTCTTTTTATTTTTTTAACACCGCTCCTGACCCTGTCCAGAACATCCACATCCAAATACAGTTGCCCAGCAATCGCTTCCATACCGATTATAAATAGCCCGTGAAATTATATAAAACTTATTTATCTGCATAGGAAATAATTATTATGTTGAACCAGAAAATCTTGTGCTTATGCACAAGAGATGAACGCACATCTCTTGAACTGGCGTTCAAGACCGCTGGTTTCAACCAGGGGATGGATGCAACAATCTGGTTCAACAGCTGTTGCCGAACAAAGAAAACCCCTGGCTAAAGCCAGGGGTTGCAAGGAGGCAACATTATGTCCTTGTACGAATACTTTATAGAACCCATACTAAGAAACGGCTGGTTCAATCCAATCAATACCATAACATATTCCATAATCCTTGTCATCGCTGTCTATCTGGTTTACAGACTCCTCCAGAAAACCAAGGTCAGCATAGACAGATATTTCTTCCTTGCAATCCTGCCGTTCATATTCTGGGGGGCATCTACAAGGGTTTTGCATGATACAGCTGTGGCCCAGGCCTTTGCAGACCCCTTCCTGAATAATTTTTTCGGCCTCCCCATATTCCCAACACCAGGCAGCTATATAATAACATTTACTCTTGCCCTTTTCACGCTTCTGCTTTCCCTGGCAGTCCAGAGGCTCACAAGGTTCCTGTACTGGAAAACCATGTTCAGCATAGGCATTGCTCTATGCATTGTAAACATAATTCTGCTTCCTGTAACAACCCTTTTCCCTCTGGTCCTTGTATTATCCGTAACCCTTCTATGGACATTCCTGTTTTTATCCATGTCCAGATTTGTTGGAAAGAGAACAAGATTCAGGAACCTGTTCAGCTATGAAAACTCAGGAATCCTTGCAGCCCACTTTCTTGATGCAACAGCAACAGCCTTTTCCCTTTCTGTATTCGGCTACCTGGAGCAGCATGTGGTTCCAAGGCTGTTCATCCCGATCATGGGACCTGCCTTTGCCATGTTCCTCTTAAAAATACTTGTTGTAATCCCGGTTTTATGGCTGATAGACAGATACGGAGAGCCAGGCAACTTCAACAACTTCCTAAAGATTGTTGTAGTAATCCTGGGGCTTGCCCCGGGCCTTAGAGACACCCTAAGACTGGCAGCCATGGTTTAATTCCTCGATAGTGACAAAACCAAAACATTTAAAAAACTTACTGTCAATAATACAAGAGTGATACTATGAAAACAGGATTTAATCCTTCAAGGAGGCAGTTCCTCAAAAGAACAGGGGCAGCCTTAGCAGCCCTATATACAGGAGGATGCGCCTGCCGTTACATGGAGCCAAGCGGAAACCTTCTTTTGGATAATTATCTGCTTATCACAAATGTAGAGGACAGAACAGTACACCAGGCCCTCAGGCAAGAAGACCAGAGCGGTTTTGTTCATTTAACGGTTGTGGATTCACCTGACTTTGATAACGAGTCATGCGGAAACAAATACAATATCAAGGTGCATGCAACATCAGAACAGGCACAAAAACTGTTTGGGGATTTCACCCCCGGCAGTACATACTTCTATGCAGACAGTGCAAGGGTAAGAAACGTGTGGAGAGGAGTAACAGATGGAGGCTGCACTGAATACTGGAACTTCATGGCTGATGAGATAACAGTAAGAAAGGGCAGAGTGCAAAAAGCAGGTGCAAAACCTAAAAGAAAAGGCATATTTTCTTTCTAAATTGTCACTTTAAAATGGTAAAAAACAGTAAAGTATTTAAAGCTTTCTGTTCTATTATATATAAAACATTCAGGAGATTATCATGAATCAGGATAGATTAAGAAAATGGTGGAGGAATAATTTTCTTGGGTAAAGTAACACTTTAGCCACTAAACCTCCTTTTATTTAATAACATAATTA
>CAYNRQ010000046.1:0-8919 GCA_964399875.1 uncultured archaeon | reverse complement strand
CATGGGACATTGGGAAGCTCACCAGGCTCTGATTATAACGATCCTACATTTGTTGCACAAGGAAATGTAACAACAGATGATGCATTTGGAGGAGCTTATTTGTTCGGCAGTGATAATGAATATATAGAAATCCCAAAAAGTGACAGCCTTACATCACTAAGAAACATGACAATAGAAGCATGGATCTACATTAATGAATCAGAAGGTGCGATGGCTATAGTAAGCAAAAGTCTTTATAACAGCAGCAGACTACCCAGTGATCGGTACGAGATAGAATATTTGTTCGCAGTCTATTCATATGGAACAAAGTTATTATTTTATATGGGTAATATTGATAGTTATAAGAATGCACAAGTAAATTATGATTTTAAGAATGAGACATGGTATCATGTAGCTGTTACATCAGCTATAAGAAACTCAGATACAACAAAGATTGATGTTAAATTCTATGTTAACGGGGATATTGTCGGAACAGCTATGATAGGAAACATAGATATTGCACCCACACCTCATAACATAAGGATAGGCGGATCGCAGGGGCTTAAGTGGTATGATTTTAATGGTATGATAGATGAGCTTGCAATTTATAAGAGGGCACTGACAGCTGAAGAAATAAAATCACATGCACTTAATTTGACGAAAAGTAACGGGGGATGTCCACATGATGGAAAACCAGATATGGACACATGGTGCAGATACGAAACAACACTCTGCCCTAATGAAGATGATTCAAAAAAGAATGAAACATACTTCTGGGGTACCCCTACATCCTCATTCACAATAAGTTCTTTTTCACCATCCAAGAGCATGTATATACCATCAGACGAATGTGAGTGGTTGAGCAGTGAAACTTGCGATAACAGTGTTTGTGCGGATAATGGAAAGTTTTATAACGGTACTTTTTACATTGATGAGTCAGCAACTCAAAAAGTCTCTGATGGTGGTCCGTGTGGTGAAGGATGGTGCCATTCTAGAAATGAATTTAATGATTGCAATGATGAAATATGTAAAGACGCCACTGTATTTTGGCAGAATGATGAGAGTTGTGCAACGTGTTCAGGGAATATATACAATTTTTATAAAATAACAAATTGGGGTGAAGACAAAAAACCAGATCAGGAATGCAAGATGTGCGAAACAACACCTGATGAATACTGTGATAACACCTATGGTGATAAATACTATGCTGAAGATGAAGAACCTATTAATAGCTTTTTAGATCCGTCAGACTCCTGCAGCACCCTAAACATGTGCGATAAAGGGCTTTACTGTAAAAGTGAGAATTCTGTTTGTGAAGAAGGGAGAGATGATGCATGCTCTGCTGGCTATGAGAAGTGCAACGATTGCAAAGACAATAATTGCGGTGAATCCCAGAGATTTTGCTGCGAGAGAGGAAAAATTAAAAGAAGATGTACAAAATATAAATTTGACTGCTACAGATATTATTTAGAATGCTGCAAGGAAAAAAATACAGTATGCGTTCCATATAAAAATTATAAATTCGGGTGCTGTGAACCTGCTGATGTGTGTAAATTAGATAATACTCCAAATCCCATACAAAAATGTAAGTCAGGTATTAATAGCATAGAAGGAGCAGCACCACCCAGTTGTTCAGGAACCATGTGCATTTCAGAAGGCGGGTCCTGCTACCTTTGCAACTCAGTCAAGATAAGGCTGGCCAAGAAGCTGGACAAATGGTTTTCAAAGGCCCTGTTAAGGAGCATATTCTCAAATATAAGCCTTGTTTCATACGGGACAAGTGTGGATGAGGACAATTCTGTTCCCCTGACAAGGTATTTAGATAAGGTCCAAAACATTATAACTGATTACCATGCCACAATGGGCCAGACATGCATTGCGTGCGCAATAAACAAATCACAATACTTCCTTAATTTTTCTATTGCAAAGAAAAGATATGTTGTTCTTATGACAGACGGGGAGGCCAATATAAGGGATAATTTTGCTGATACATACCCAAATCCTGATACAGGGAACAGTGACTGGGACGGGGACATGAAGGTTAATGCAATAGATGACGCTATAGCCCGCGCCTGCTATTACAACAATGTGGAAAAAGCAGGATCAGAAGAAGAGCAGATAATATACTACACTGTTGGGTTTGGAAAAGGAGCAGGAGAGGAACTACTCCAGATCATAGCAGAAAAATGCTCAAGAAAGGACAGCGAAGGTAGATCCATGGGCAAGTATTTCTACGGCAGCAATGCAGATGAACTTGAAGACATATACAGGGAGATAATATACCATATAGGAACAGGCCAGATGGAAAGGGGTTCTGTAATCTATGGAAAAAATGCCATGAAGATCAGTGCTGACCAGATCCCGGCTGCTGCAGAAAGCTACGGGTTCAAGGTGGATATTGTTCCAAACGAGGATTATGTTCTTTCATTCTACAGGCAATTAGAACTAAAGTCAGGAAATTTCAATGTTGTCATGACCTTTTATAATGATGCAGGAGAAGAGGTAAAAAGAGTGACAAAAAGATTCAATTCAGTGATAACTGAGAATGAATTCAATAAAATAGAGGTTGATATCACAAATATACCTGCAACCGCTACAAATGCAACCATAAAGTTTGAGTTTGAGGGAGCTACACGCGCTCCAAACCCTGATTATGCAGTAATTGATGATGTTTATTTTGGCCCGAAAATCAAGGGATGCACAATAGAGGCAGACAGGGTGTATGTGTGCGGCGACATCAGGATAATAAAGCTGAGTGAAGACGGAGATCTGTACCCTTACTTTAATGCGGATGGGATAGAGCCTGGCGAGTCTGTTACCATAAAGGATGGAAACTGCAGGGGCAATTGCATATACAGGATATCAACTGTTTCCAATACTGTTGAAGTGGTTGCAAGGTGTTAGTTTTGTACCATTAGCATACATAGCAAGTAACTGCTAAATACTTATTTACATTATTCAAAGAAATTCTTGTTTGTTCTGTCATGTAAAGTTTCCAAGTTTACACTCATATAATTCTCCAGGAATGGCATTCACACCCCTGTGGAACCGTGAATTGTTATACCAATCCTTATACTCCTTTACTTTACCCTTAAGCCACTCAGGGAACTTCCTTAGCTGATAAACAAACTCCCTGTTCAGATTCTGTATACATCTCTCCACTTTACCTTTGTCCTGAGGATAGGATGGATGAACAAAGTGCGGTTTAATACCATGCTCCCTGCACCAGCTCTTCCAATTCTCCTTGAATTGAGGGTCATGGTCAGAGAGTATAGACTTGGGTAATCTATCCAGTTTCTCCAGCAATGCAGTGATATCACTGGTTTTCAAGTCATGATTGAGTTGCTCGGCTATCAATAAGAACCTGCTGTAGTCATCAATACAGACAAGGAACCAATAGTTCTGCCCCTGCACACTGAATGACCCCTTTATGTCTATCTGCCACAGTTCATCAGGTTGCTTGGCCCTGAAGAAGTGCCAGCTGTTATGCTTGCGTGGATAGCCGTTTATGCCATGCCCGGCAAGCACGTTGTTAATAAGCTTCGGAGCAAGACGGATACCAAAGAAAACGATTTTTTTTCTGCTGGAAAAATTATGTGTAAAAAGAGAAAAAGGTGGATTAATTATAAAGAACAAATCCCCAGAGCCATGTGATTTTGTGATTAATATTAACAACAAGAAACAATCATGCAATATGAAAGGTAAGCAAAAAATCAGAAAAAGTGTCTGTTGTGATGGGTTTTTAATATACGCAAACAACGATGTTATATCATTCTAAATGCCTTCTTAGGTAAATAAACAATTCCCAAATTGGATTTTTTGGAATCTTAAGACAAAACCAAATTGTGATAGAGGGAGGGTATTTTCCTAACTTCCAGAGACAATCTGGTAGAGCCTGTTTATGGCGGCGAACCTGATAACGCTTGTTAAACTCCTTTTTCTGAGAGAAAAAGTTCGAATCCTGAAAAGCTGAGAAACTCGGCGGCTGAACTATAAGGATTGAATACCTCTTGTATCTGTTTCATCTACAGTAAACCCAAGATTAAATTTCAATCCCAATGATTTAAGATATTCATCGACCTCATCCAGCAACTCGTCTTTATTATCCAATGCTGGAGGCACTGTAATCTCAATTTCGGGGATAATTAAATCGTTATAAAGCGCCCAAACCCGCCTTTCTTCTGACTCGTGAAACATACTACATTTCCAGGATGGATCACCAAGAACTGCTTCTTTAGCAAGTTCATATCCAACAATGTGAGGAATATCGAAGTCAAAAGTATCTGTTTCCTTGTCATAGCTAGCTTTTGACGCAAAGAAACCGTCTGGAAGGATTTTTCCTGGAGGAATTTTGCATACTCTCCTTGCAATTTGACATCGTCCACTACCCCCGAAAAATTCCCGTGCAACTCCCGAGAATAAGGAGGTGTATTGTCCGAAATTTCTGTGCCTTGCATAATGTTCTCCGTGCATTGTTTCTTCTCCTATTCTTAGTGCGAATTCGCCTTCTGGCGCTGTTACAGAAGGAAGTAAAATGATGTAATCATATCCAAATTCACCGCCTGTATAAACACATGTACCGCCGATCTCGCCGCCTCTATACTCTCTTAATTTTTCAGCTACGTCTTTTTCTGCCATTCCAACTTTCCCCAGAATTTCCATGAGTTTTGTGTATGGGCCACTCAGATCAAACGCATAGATTCCAGCTCTAGAATCGCAAAATCGGTAAGTCTGGCCAAGTTCTGCCCTTATTTCCTCGCCAATTTGCGTCAAGTTAATTTCATCTACCATATTATTCACTATTATATAGTGATAAATTGTATTTATAAAGCTATCATTCAGCCACCAATTGAGCATAACAGGCATTAACAGGAAAATCACCCGGCTCGTGATTTTCCCAAATTGAGTTCTCAGTTCTGTTCCCTTCGGTCACGAGGAGAACTCAACTTCTGTTAATAACACTGTTATATCAATAGCATGCGTTTGTAATAAAATATAACGGCGTTATATTTTGTGAGCAAGAAATATAACACCGTTATACCAACTAATTTAAATCTAAACAACATATTTTCTTTGTTAAAAACCACGGCTTATGCAAATTGGATAAAGCCGTCCATTCAAACCAACCGGTGTGCCTGATGCCAAAAGAGTTCCTTGAGGAAAAAAGAGCAGAATTTGTCGCAAAGCTTAAGGAATTCCTAAGAACAAAATACGAAAAGAACCTGATAAAGGCCTCTAATGAGGAGCAACCCCTGGTTGTGGACTTTAATGTTCTACAAAAATACAGATACCCTGAACTAGCAGATCTTCTTCTAAGTCACCCTGATATATTCTTTGAGATTGCTGATGAAGCGATTAACCAGATAGAGCTGCCAAAAGAAATAAGCCCTGAGGGAGAGGAAAAAAAGGTAAAGATAAGGTTGTCAAACCTTGGTGATGTTGTATACATAAGGGATCTGCGGGCAAGGCATACAGGAAAATTCCTGTGCACAGACGGCATTGTCAGAAGAGCGTCTGAGATAAGACCTGAGATATCTGAAACAGTCTGGGAATGCCCGGAATGCGAGGAAAAGATACGCATGGAAATAAAGGGGAATTTTATCCAGAGACCCTTTGTGTGCACAAACCCGAACTGCAGAAACAAAACAGGCTTCAAAAAAGTGGAACAAAAACTCAAGGACACAAGATGGATTACCATGGAAGAGCCTTTTGAACTTACAGAAGGTGAGAGACCGTCCCAGCTAACAGTGGCTCTGACGGATGATCTCGTATCACCAGAAGGCAGAAGAATGACAGATCCTGGGAACAGACTTAAGATAACCGGCATACTAAGGGAGATACCCAAGGGCAAATCATATTCACCAAAGCTGGATTTCTATCTGGAGGCAAATCACGTGGAGCCTGTAGAGACAGGGTGGGAGAAACTGGAGATAAGCAAAGAGGATGAGAAGCTAATATTGGAAATGGCCAAGGATTCCAACATCTACCAAAAGCTTGTCGATTCACTCGCACCATCCCTTTATGGTATGAGAGAGATAAAAGAGTCCATAATTCTGCAGTTGTTCGGCGGCGTGCCCAGGACACTGAAGGACAAGACCAAGTTCAGGGGAGATATACATATTTTATTGGTCGGTGATCCATCATCAGGGAAATCCCAGTTACTTAAACTTGTTCCCCAGATAACCCCCAGGAGCAGATATGTCAGCGGAAAAGGGGTTACTGGTGCAGGACTCACAGCCACTGTCTCCAAGGATGAGATGTTCATGGGAGGATGGGTTCTTGAGGCAGGCGCTCTTGTACTGACCAACAAGGGTCTGCTTGCAATAGACGAGTTTGAAAAGATGAGCCAGGATGACCAGGTGGCCATGCACGAGGCCCTGGAGCAGGGTAGTATAAGCATAGCAAAGGCGTCCATAGTAGCCACTCTTCCAGCACAAACCTCTGTTCTTGCTGGCGGAAACCCGAAATTCTCAAGATTCGATCCTTATATGGCCATAAGCAAACAGATTACAATTCCGGATACACTCCTGTCCAGATTTGATCTGAAGTTTGCGTTGAGGGATGTTCCTAACACAGAACAAGACACACTTATAGTGGATCATGTCCTGAAGAGCAGGGACATGGGTAATGAGATAGAACCAAAGATAGACCCTGACTTTATCAAAAAATATGTGGCTTATGCAAAAGTCAAGTGCAAACCAAAGCTTACAAAAGAGGCAGGAAGGATACTAAGAAATTTCTACCTTAAAACAAGAAAGAAAGCAGAGGGTGGTAGTGCAGCTATACCAATAACCCTGAGGCAGTTTGAGGCTTTGATAAGACTGGCAGAGGCCAGCGCGAAAATACAGCTAAGCGATGTTGTCAGAAAAGAGGATGCGGAAAGGGCAATAAATCTAATGAAGTTTTCCCTGCGCCAGCTGGGTTTTGATCCAGAAACAGGCCAGATAGATGTGGACAGAAGCGAGGGTGCCACAACCTCAACAGAGAGATCCAGAATAAGAATAATACTTGATATAATAAACGATCTTTCCCTAAAGAAAAAGGAGATTCTTCTAAGCGAACTTGAGAGACTGGCAAAGAAAGATGGAGTAGAAGACGTTTCTGAAATAATAGACAAACTAAAGAAAGAAGGCATGCTTTTTGAGCCATCTCCAGGATACGTGCAAAAAGTTTAATTATACCACAAATCTTAAGATGAGTTTTTTTGAAACCCCCGAGAAGAGCATAATCTTAAAAAATTTACTTTTATAAATCTAACATGAAATACGATGGCAGGATTCTTGCTGGTGTTAATATAGAGGGTTTTGGTTATGACGACATAAGCGTGAGAGACGGTTATTCTGATTTCTTTTTAAAGGATATTGACACATCCACAAGATTGACGAAAAGAATAAGACTAAAAATACCCTTGATTAGTTCTCCTATGGACACAGTCACAGATTCCAGGCTAGCAATAGCCCTTGCCCTTGAAGGTGGTTTTGGGATCATACATTACAACTTTGAGAATCTTTACAGACTGATTGAAGAATTGGACAAGGTTAAGAGATTTGAGAGCGGTTTTATCGAAGACCCGGTCACACTTTCCCCTGACAGCCTTATTGATGAGGCAGCAAAAATAAGGAATGAAACAGGAATATCCACCATACCAATAACAGAGAACGGTAAATCAAATGGCAAGCTCGTCGGAATACTGACCAAGGATGACTACTCCATGCTAAAGCATGCCGGGCACAAAGCCAGTTCCAGAATGACACCCTTAAGCAAGATGCTTACTGTTAAGTGGTCTGATATGCCAGACGATCCTGATAAAAAATTATCATATGCAAACGACACTCTGCTTGATAGCCACAGGGGCACTCTTCCTATTGTAGATGGCAACGGAAACCTTATGTACCTTGTTACAAGGGCTGATATAGAAAAGAACGATCAATATCCCCTTGCAAGCAAAGACAAAAACAAAAGACTAAGGGTTGGAATAGCTGTCGGGCCAAGGGATGAATACAAAGAGATTGTTCAGGAGGTCATAAAAAAGCATGTTGATGCTGTTCTGGTTGATACTGCCAAGGGAAACAGCAAGCATGTCTGCGAGTTTGTTTCATACATGAAGAGCCTGTCTGATGATTTTGATATTATAGCAGGCAGTGTATCAACACCAGATGGAGTAGAAAGGCTGATTGAAGCAGGGGCGGATGCTATAAGGGTTAATGCTGCAGCTGGTGCTACCTGCATATCAGAGATCATGTCAGGATCAGGATGCCCCCAGGGAACAGCTGTTTACAAATGCGCTCTTGCTGCAAAAGAAAAGGGCATCCCTGTAATAGCTGATGGTGCCTTAAAATATCCAGGAGATATAACAAAGGCACTTGCTCTTGGAGCATCTGCTGTGATGAGCGGATTCTTGTTTGCTGGCTGTGATGAGGCGCCTGGATGGGAGACTGACCCAGAAACAGGAAGAAAGTTTAAGAAATACAGAGGCATGGGTTCTAAGGGAGCAATGCAGATAAGAAGCTCTATAAGGTACGCCGCATCCCTTGTTCCAGAAGGTGTTGAAGGAGAGGTTGTACCAACAGGGAGTGTGCATGAATGGGTACCTTATCTTGTAGAGGCCTTAAAGAAGGGAATGGAAAAGGCAGGTGCAAGAACAATCAAGGATCTCTGGAAATCAGAGATTGGCCCAAGGAGCAAAGAAGAAATGAACGTTCATGGCCTTTCCAGTTTCAGAAGTGTGAAAGGCATGGAAAAACATTGATTATTATGCCAGCCACAGTTGTTCTGGGAATGCAGTGGGGTGATGAAGGCAAGGGAAAGATTGTTGACATCCTGGCAGATAAAAATGATTATATTGTTCGTTTCAATGGCGGCAACAATGCCGGCCATACAGTAAAGGTTGAAATCAGAATTCCACCGGTCTCTGACCGGTGGTTCCAAACAAGGCAATCG
>CAYNRQ010000045.1:0-8936 GCA_964399875.1 uncultured archaeon | reverse complement strand
GGCGCTTGTATACAGTGATGAGAGGAAGGCTGCATTGTTGAAGTGGATTGAACTGGCCTCCACTGTTGAGGAGGCTAAGAAGGCCTGGAGGAATGCGCCTGAGGGCAGCGAGGAGAGGAAAATGGCCATAAGGAAACTGGCCGAATTCTTTCCGAAGGAGGATGGGGTTTGAGTTAAGCAGGGACCGGAGTGTTATATACGTACCGGTGCCCTGCCGCCATAATAAGCTGTTTTTGCCTGTCTCAGAATTGAGTGAGAATGAGCTGAGAGAGTATCTGGGCTGTGTCTTAGGGGGCTTTGACCTGGAGGAGCTTATTGTTTGCGCATGATTGTTGGACAGTCCTGATTGAAACCAGGGCTTTCCTTTTGTTTTGTCAACTTAGCGGTACATACTCACAAACCGTAAGTCACCAAAAACTTTATAAATAGAATTACTAATAAGTGAGTATAAAAATACAAAATTTACTTACGCAAGACAGTGCATGGTTGTCTCGGGTAAAAGGCATGAAAATAAAAACAGCAACATGTGGACCTAAGACAACGGAAGACAACAACGAAAAGGTATATCCACCAGACGCATGTGACTGGTGGTAAAAAGTTGACCGGCTAACCGTTTTAGATAAAGGTGAAAGAATGCCCCTGGGCGGAATATACAAGGATAAGGATATAGAAGACCTCTACAAGACAGAGATAGACAATACAAGATCAAGTGAAACCAGGATGATAACAGGGGAGATTCCTGAAGAGGAAAGGCCAGAGAAGATTATTACTGTCAGAAAGAGAGAATCCTGGCCCAGATTAGAGGAAGATCAGATAGAATCCCTTAAAAGGATGAGCCCTGAAGTAATAGGCAATCTTTTTGACAGGGTCAAATTCTTAAAGGAGCGTATAGTTGAGGTGAATGCAATGATCAAATCCAGGGAAGATATACACAAAAAAATAATCAAAGACATAGATGAAGACATAACAGAAAAAGAGGACATGACATCAAGAATACCAGACATGGAAGACAGAAGAAACATAAAACTGGATATTTCTGTTCTCAGAAAGGAAAAGAGAAGTGAGATAAGGCAGTTCTGGAGAGATATCATGGAACTCAGAACAGAGCTACAGGAGCTTATGGAACAGTACAGAACAGAGTCCAAACTGGCCAGCATATTCGAGGATAAAGAAACAGAGGAATGATCTTATGGAAGACATAGGTTATGTGATAGCTTTTAAGGAACCCCCAGAAGGCATGGATATTTATAGTTTTAATGGCGCATCTCCTGATACTGACTACAAAAGAATATTAAGACTTGAGGTTGATGATGAAAAAGGAAGACGGCTGACTGAAATGAATATGAGATTCTTTGGCATGGAAGCAATAAGTCTGGGGTCAGAAAAAATAAATGGTTTTTCAAAAATAGGAAAAAACAAAGGATGGTATATCGCACTTGAAAAAGGAGCAGGAGCTGATTATATATTCTTGAGAGGGTTTATCAGTAAAATTATTGGAACAATCGGGGATATAAAAATAGAAGAGGGCAATCCAGGGATGTGATTTTATGGTAATAGACACAAAAGAAAGAGTGTTTACAAGCGAACTGAAAAAGCTGGTCCCGGTTCTGGGAAAGGAAAGAGCAGAAAGGCTTACAAGAGTCTATCTTATGGGAGATGAAGAAACAAGAAAAAGAATATTCGAGATGGTTGATTTGATAAAGGCCAGGATTTTTGCTGACAAGCAACTGAAAAACACAGTTCTTGCAGAGCCACCTGACGAGGATATTGCAGGGAGAGGTGACCTTGAACTGGGCACTGTTCTTTACGGAAAAAAGAAACTGTATCCCTTCAGGATAAACCACAACATGCTTTTAACACATGTTGCTGTATTTGGTTCATCTGGTTACGGAAAAACAAATATAGCATGTATGCTTTCAGAAAAGCTTTCAGATATGCAAATTCCTGTTATAATATTCGACTTCTCCAAAAGAAACTACAAGGATCTGCTCGCCACAAACCTTAAAGACAGAATAGATATCTATACTGTAGGAAGGAACGTGGCACCACTAAGATTCAACCCTTTGGTACCTCCCAAGGGAGTTCAGCTTTCCCAGTGGATGAAGGAATTCGCCAGTATATTTGATCATGCATATTGGTTGCTTGGCGGTGGCAGGCACATTATTCTAAAGGCCATTGATGACATATACCAGAAAAAGGAAAACCCAAGGTTAGCAGACATAAAAAGATGGATAAACGAATACGGCGAGGAAAAGCTTCCAGCCAGGGAGAGGAACTGGTTATCCACTGCTGAAAGGCCTTTGGAGTCCCTGTGTTTTAAGGAGATAGGAGATGTCTTTGACTGTGACATTGGTATCACACCAGACAACTTTTTCAAGCCAGGCACGATAACAATCCTGGAACTAGACGCCTTAGATACAAACGATAAAACCTTTTTCATAGAGATATTGCTGCAGTGGATAAGGGACTGGCTGCTTGTGTCTCAGAGCAGGGAAAAGTTAAAAGGCGTTGTTATTCTGGAAGAGGCGCATCATGTCCTTAACAGGGACAAATCCATTAAACTGGGTTCTGAAACAGTTATGGAGCTTGTGTTCAGAGAGGTAAGGGAGTTAGGCCTTAGCATGGTCTATATAGATCAGCACCCCTCTCTTGTTTCCTATCCAGCAATAGGCAACACATCCACACAGATATTCATGAATCTCGGGCTTGATACAAAACATGCTTCTGATATACTGGATTCCAGCAATATGCTGGGCCTTGATTATAATGAAGAGGGCAATTATCTGAGAAGACTCCCAGTAGGCCATGGCTTTGTTTTGTGCAGGGCAGGAGAATTCAAGGAACCTTTCCTTGTGGAGTTTCCTCTTGTGAACACCCCAAAGGGTGCAATATCTGATAAGGATATAGCAGATCATATGTCCGGCAAGATAGAAACATATATAGAAAAAGAAAGGAGAGAAGCCAAAAAAAGAGAGAAAAAGAAGATAGAAGAGGCCCTGGCAGACATACCCCCGGAAGATATTGATTCAGGCGAATGGAAGATAATCCAGAACCTTGGTGAAGCCCAAGGATCCTATGCTTCGCAGATATACAAAAGGGCCAAGATGTCTGGCAGCGTTTTTAATGAAAAAGCATCAAGGCTTATTAAAATAGGTGCAGTGGATATGCGCTGGGCAAAGATGAAGAGGAACAAGTACTGCTACTACTTCCTCACAGAACCAGGAATAAAATTGTTTCACAACAGATTTGGAAAGCAAGAGGCGAAGATGCCTGTAGACCTTACAGATATAAAAAGGCTTTTTGAGGCCGCGGGTTGGGAGAACAGAAAAGAGGATGATGTTCTTATCCTGACAGGAGACGGAAAGGAAACAAGGATATTACTTGCAGATAACCTAGACTATGATTATATATTTGAAAGACTGCATGATCCACAGCTAAGGCATGTTATTTGCGCCTCAGAAAGAATAAAGAACATGGTAATACAGCAGGGTGCAAGATTGTCTAAAAAGAAGGCCAAATCTGTTGTACTATTTGTTACCACAGTGAAAGAATTCGAGGAAAAGGGAGAATTTGACCGTGTGGAGTTCCTGGAGGATTAGCTTTTTTTCAATACCTGTATAAACAGACAAAGATTCAGGGGCTTTGGGACAGAATTCATAATCCCTTATTATTCAGCCATTTTACATCAACACCGTTCACATAATAAATATACACAAGCTGCCTGATGTTGTATCTGTATGCCCTTACATAGCCTTCGAAGTGCCTCCTGCATACTATCCTCTTGAGCAGGGGCCTCGGAACTATAGCACCCCCTCCCGGTGGCTTTGCTAACCCATTCTGACCTTTTATCGGTTGAAAGAGGAAAGGTCTTCATAATACACCCCAACAAGTGCGTGTCGGGCGGGGTCAATTCTTAGAAATTTACCCCGTTGATCTGTCAACTTATCGGGACTAAAACCCACACAACAAACCGATTTACTTTCCCGGAGTGACAAAAAGGCTTATAAAATTTACCTGTGGTATATAAATATAAGTTTGACAAACAACTGTGAATACAGTAGGTTAATTAACCCACCAATCATGTTTACCTATACAAACCTTACATATAACTGACTGCTCATCAGTGAGTTATTTGATCCAAAGGGATTTCATACGCAAACAACCACCTATCCAGTCGCGCATCAAAGGTCACAACCTCTAAGAATCAAAGGCCAATAAAGCGCAAAACACCAGGATAAGGTGTGTTGATAATTGTAGGCATATCTCTGCCTATCCCGCCAATCCACGCTCAAAAAAACCTCAGCAGCCTGTCTTTTCTGAACAAAAATCAGTCTCGTCTTTGTCTTAAGTTCTTGTCCGAGAATGTGAAAGGAGTCCAAAATGAAGTACCTAATTGCAGCAATCGTGATCATCGCTGTCTTTGTAGTCTACTTCCTGATAGGATTCATCTGGATCATAGCAGCCATTATAGCTGACTACAGAAAGGTGTTCATCAGATCCTGGAATGATGTGAAGAAAGAGTTCTGGGACATGTTCCCACTAATCAACATTGTCTGGATCCTGATGCTTTGGGTGTTAATAACATCCAAGCTCAAGAAGAATTGGATAGCGCCACTTAACGTGAAGGGAGGTAAAGAATGAAAACGTACAAGACCTCAGCGACAGCACGAATAGTCTGGACCTTTCCCGCTGTCCTGATCCTTGCAGGTTTCTGGGCTCTCTTGTTTCTGATGATCTACACCGATGCCAGCAGAGCCCTTTATTTCTTGTTCGCATGATTGGATGTATATTCTGTTCATCGTATTCCTGATCTTTGTGTTTATATTCCAGACAGCGCTCTCAACCATGTATATACAAGACACTGATAACAGAGGCCTGATATTCCATGTTCTGTTCAGGAGAAGTCTCAGTCTCAAATGGTCTGATGGTGATTTTTTACTGTTCATCCTAAACTTCCACTATGACCGGTTTCTGAACGAAAGGGGGTGATAATGATCAAGACTGAAACCGAATATCTTGGGAAAGGCGACGCAGTCGTCATTGGTGATGTCACAGTCACTGTGTTGGAAGTCACGGATGATAGGATCGATCTCGGAATAGAACCCGAGGACACACATGTCCAGATCAGGGATGATTCAGGAGCTTCAAAAAAGGAGGAGGTTTCGAGCTAATTCATGGATGAATCAAGTAACCGGGGAAAGGGACCTACGGCCCGCAAGAAACCACGTATGAGTGCGAGGGTGATAGAACCAGGATGGTTTTGCCACCTTTCTTGCCATAGGTTGGATGTGACCCTGGAGGAGGGAATCGAAGGGGTCCCCAACCTTTTATCATACACGTCGTTATTAGTGCCAATTTAATCTCAGATGGGAAGGAACCTATGATACGAAACAAAGGTGACCCGGAGGAAAAGAAGCATGCGACAAAACACTCGGAACTGCACGCATGGCTTCGGGGTTAAGCAAGTAAGTGGTGATGACAACAGGACCGGTTTAGTATTAACACCATGCAAAACAACACACCGGTCCTTTCTGCGGGTGTAGCTCAGTGGTAGAGCGTCACGTTTCTAACATGATGGTCGTGAGTTCAAATCTCATCACCCGCTGTGCCAGTTAAAGGTGTGTCAGAGCCCTGGAAGGTTCTGTCCCCTTTTCTGTGGGCTCCTTACTCTCAGAATGCAACCTTGTTTTCAGGGGCCCTTTCGTTTTTTTTTCGGTCCAAGACCAGAAAGGGGGTCTTATGTCTGGGAGAAGCAAGACTCAAAAATCAAATGTCAGTGAGGATGAGAGGCGCCGTATCCCGGGCTATAAGATACTCGGGAAAGTGGGCACCGGTGCAATGGCAGTTGTTTACAAAGCCGTGCAATTGAGCCTGGATAGGATAGTAGCCATAAAGCTTTTACCTAAGCGGTTCAGCGAAAACCCTGAATACCTGGAACGGTTCTACAGGGAAGGCAGAGCAGCTGCAAAGCTCAATCACCCCAACATTGTTCAGGCAATCGATGTGGGTGAAGCAGGCGGCTGCCACTACTTTGTCATGGAATATGTTGAAGGCAAAACCATAGCCGACGATATATCAGCTGGAAATGTCTTTGGAGAAGAAGATGCCCTGAAGATAATAATCCAGGTTGCCAGGGCCCTTAAACATGCCCATGACCATGGTGTGATACACCGTGATGTCAAACCAAAGAACATCATGATAAGCAATACAGGACAGGTAAAACTTGCTGATCTTGGTCTGGCACGCGAAGTCACAGACACCAAGGCAGCCCAATTCGAGGCAGGTAAGGCATACGGGACACCCTACTATATTTCACCTGAACAGATTCGAGGAATGGTGGATTTAGATGGAAGAGCCGATATATACTCCCTGGGTGCAGCGTTTTACCACATGGTCACAGGGCAGGTCCCTTTTTCTGATGAAAACAACATAGAAATTATGAGAAAGCATCTAAGGGAAAGGATTGTTCCACCAGATCACATAAACACATCCCTTTCTCAGGGGGTGGGTGAGGTGATAGAGGTGATGATGGCAAAGAACAGGGAAAATCGCTACAATGACGTTGATGAACTTCTGATAGATCTTGAGCTGCTGCTCCAAGGCGATCCGCCACTCCATGCACGAAAGAAGTTTGATGTGAAAGAACTTCAAACCCTGGAGAACGGCGAATTGCTTGAAGAAGATGCCAGAATCCAGGAGATAAGAACCCAATACAGAAGTATCATTCTAACCATGGTTGCAATATTGGGAATTTCCGTGCTGCTCAACATCATACTTATTTTGTCTTTGGTTTGGAGGACACAGTAATGTCAGATAACAGAAACAGCAAAGCAAATGGGTCTGAGAACAAAAAACCAATACATCATAACGACAGGGCAGAGCTGTGGAATATATCCTGGCTGCCCTTTTCCATTATTTTGTCCAATTCTGAAAGGAAAAGAAATGGAAACAGATGAAAAAGAAAGATCTCCTGATGAAATGATTATCGAGATGGAGCAGGAAATAGAGAACCTAATACATAAAAGCATCACCCAGTTTTTGGCATCTAGGATTTTGATTGACATTGCCATTCTATTGATTCTTCTGAACATATTTATAGGGAGTAGTTACATCTTCCTTGTCGCAAACCTATTTTTTGGCATATATTTTCTTTTCTTTGTTATAGCCATAAAGAGAAGATATAAGATACAGTCCATGTATGACAAGATCAGGGAAATTGAGGAAAGGGAACAACAAAACACGTCGTCTGTAAAGCATGAGGACATAGTAAAGGCCATAGTCTGCGTAAGGATGTGGGCAAAAGAAAAAGGTTACAGGGAGGAACTAAGGGATGATGAAATTGTGATGCTTGCCAAGAAGATGGGCAGGACAGGTGCAATGCCTGAATATTGGGTAGAGCAGATAGAGCTTCACTTTCATAGAAAACTCAGAAAGCCGCTAAAAAGTAAGTAGATTTTGATGCATGAGGGGATTCAGCGGCTTTTGTATTGTCAACTTAAAGGGACTTAAGTTTTTTTGAAAATTTTCTCTCCCATTTAATTATACTCCATCTGGAAATCTTTATTCCTTCATACCTTCTCAGGTTCTCTTTCACCTCTGCAGAGGAATATCCCTTCTTCCTCAGCTTTATGGCCTTCTTGATTATCTCAGGACTGAACCTCATCCTAAGGAACCCATCATCAGGAGTAAACTTCCTTCCACATGCCTTGCACAGCATCAATCGTTTCTTCCCTGACTTGTTATATCTGTAACCTCTCCACACAGTATTGATGGATCTGCAAAAATTACATTTCTCTTTTCCAGGCTGTTTTTTCCTTTTTGCCATGTTTATTTTTAGTTTTAGGTCTATTTAAAGGGATAAGAGGTCAAAATCCCCCTCTGATAGTTAATATACACATTTAAATCAGAATTCCACCGGTCTCTGACCGGTGGGGGAAATCAGAGAGAAAAGAATATAAATGTATACCCTATAATTATTAATATAAGGTGGGATTTTTTACCCATTCATGTTCCTCATATAAAATCATTTAGATCTCTGTCGTGTTGGATTCGTTGTCCAATACATTGAGAGGCCTGCAAGATTCATCGAATGCCATATGTTTGGAA
Source organism: uncultured archaeon (assembly GCA_964399875.1). Lineage (GTDB taxonomy): Archaea > Aenigmatarchaeota > Aenigmatarchaeia > QMZP01 > QMZP01 > CAYNRQ01. The sequence goes on along the minus strand of CAYNRQ010000045.1, from coordinate 830 downwards.
TGCGTGCAGGGTCAAAAAATAAAAAACAGGACCATGCGCCTACCCAAGACTTTTGATTGGCATTTTTCTTAGCTGTATCAGGCCAGATAAGAATCAGACATTTTCTGGGAAATTTTAGAGGAGATATGCCTATGAAACAATTATAAAATCCATCTTTTTTATCTTATTGAAAAATGTCAAGTATCAGCAAATATTATTTTAGTTTTTTGGAGGACACCACAACACCACAACAAAGCATAAAACAGACAACGTGTTATTTTCGTGAAATCCCGTTTTCGGGAAAACTAACCCGTAAGGGTAGCAGTACCCTATAATTGGATAAACAATCCGCAAGGATGCTAGAGAATCCAATACAGGGTACATAAAAAGGAAAGGGCCACACACACGATATAATCTGATTGGTGGCCCTTCAAGCCATGATACTCCTTCCTCTTATCCTGCAGAAAATTTTGGCAGATTTTGATTAAATGTTTGCAGTCGGTTCTTTCGGGGTTTTGGTTGATGGTAAAGTTTCACGAGCGTATGGCTTTTGCCATACGAAACCTCCTCTGACAGGCCAGGTTCAACCTGGCTTGAAAATCAGCTTGAGCCGCACGCGGTTTTTGGCCAAGATAAAATCACACATATATTAACGACCTCTTGGGGGTTGAGTTCTCGATGCAACTCTGGTGCTACGTCGTGTGGTAGCAGCAAAACAAGGAAGGGTCCCGGTGTTCTATGCACGGCAGGGCCCTCAACGCAATCATCAAGAAGGGAAGAGAAAAAAAGAACACGAGCAGGATTAAGTATTAATTTGTTGGAGGTTCGGGTTATCAATAGGCTGGGGGGTG
>CAYNRQ010000044.1:0-9027 GCA_964399875.1 uncultured archaeon | reverse complement strand
CCCAAACAATTGCTTTTTAGCAAAGCAGTCTTTGCATCGCATATGCGACCGGCTTTAGCCGGGGCGGCATCTGACATATTTAACGATTGAACCAGAGATGAAGAGATGCCGGAATACCAAACAGCGAAACTCGGTTTTTGCTTTTTTTTCCTTTATTTGGCTTTATAAGGAATTATATTCCTTTTGAAACAATTATAAGTAATAATATTCATTTATAAATAAAAACAGGGGCTAATAAAAATATGTTTTTTCTTGTTTGGAACTGTTTCAGCTAGTTTTTATATAGTAGTGCAGACAAATTATACATTAATCACTTCGAATCTTTATTGCAGAAAACAAAAACATCGGGGTGATACTTTAAATATAGGAGGGTATTAAAATGCAAATGAAGAAAGTTTTGGCAGGCGGTTTAGCTGCCATAACTGCAGGAGCAACATTGGCCCTTGGTGTCTTCGCTGGTCTGGGAGACTATGCGGACAGCACTGTCACACCACCATTCCTGGTGGTAATTGGTGATTCTGCCGCAGGTACAGACGTTCTTGGAGCAGCAGACATCGCAGCAGCATTAGCGGGCTACGTAACAGAAAGTGTAAGCACTGGCGCAGGTGCTCAGGTTTCTGTTAATGGCGGAGCTGACGTATCAACAGCAGACAACAAGTTATACATGGGCAGCAAGATTAACAAGGCAAAGAACACTTTAACAAGTGTTGATCTGCCAACACTATTGGCAAAGGGCTCCATGACAGTTTCAGGAGTCGCTTATGAATACGACCAGTACATAACACTTGGATCAACACCAGTAGTATCATACAATACCATACCAGCAGCCAGCAAGCTGGATCCTATCTTGTACCTTTCAACATCATCCGGCACAAGCGTAAATGGCAACCCAACATACAACTTATCAGTTGTTTTCAACAAGCCATTGAATGTGTCAAATACCAACGTACAGAGCAGGACAGTGACATTCTTTGGAAATGAATATACAATAGGATCAGGTTCAGGTGCCACTAACACAGGATACAACCCATTGGAGCTGTTTGGGTATGGAAAAACAGTGACATTGGAAAGAGGCGTGCCGGTTGAGGTAACTGTTAACGACGTGCCATACACTATAGAGGCAACATACATTGGAAGTAATCAGTTACTATTAAAGGTAGGCGATGCAACAAGCCCTGAACTGCAGAGGTATTCATCAGAGGTAGTTGGCGGCTTGAACATTTATGTAAAGAGCATTCTGCCTGCGGTAGTATCTGGTGATACAAGCATGGCTGTTGTAAGCCTTGGTTCAAGCAAGTTAACATTGACACACGGCACCACAGTACAGGTAGGTGAAAGCACAAACCTTGATGGAACGCTTGTGAACATAGTTGGTGATGCAAACGGAATATCAAAAATAACAGTCTCTGTTGCAGCTTCTGAGAGCGCAAAGGCTTTCATAGAGGCTGGGGAGGCATTCACTGACCCTGTGTTCGGTTCATTCAAGGTTGCGTTCAATGGCTTGACACCTGGCTTGACTGACAGTTCAAGGGATGTTATATCAATATCAGGCGGGACCACAACAGGAACAGTTTCATTCAAAGACTACAAGGGAAATGACGCAACATTAAACTGGGTTTATGACAACAGCGGTACAATAGGACTTAACGCAACAACAACCACATCATACCACATAGTAGAGAATGATACAATACAGGCTACAGATTACTTTTTGTTTGCGCCTTCACAGGAGTCAGAGTTTGGTCACATCTTCAGGGTAGCCGCAATAAGCGGTGTTAACGGCGCAAATCCAACATTCAGACTTGAGGATGTAATCACAGGCTCAAGCACAACCTATAACATAGACAAAAGCGATGGCATCACAGACATCTACATTGACGGACAGCTTGTTCAGGTGGCAAACGTCAGTACCAGCCAAGTAAAAATAACATGGGGAAGCGGATCAACCTTAACAGCGTTCCCATTGATAAAGCTGGCTGGCGGGGAGTACATGACATTCATTGACAACAGTACAACATTAACCAACACATCAACTTATGAGCTTCCAGGGAACACGTCAGCAGTGGACTTTAGTGCACTTGATTGGGGTTATGGTAATGTAAATATAACAAGAGGTCAGATAAGGTATACCTTTACCAACAGTTCACCCAACATAGCAACTCTTCAAAGCGTTTCAAGCACAGCAGCATCAAATAATCTGCTAATAAACGAATTCCCTGCAATACTTATAATGCAGGAAAAAGACAACTCAACAACCCAAGACTTCATAGCAGTAGAGGCATTTGAAAGGGACACAACAAGTCACTATGTAGGTGTCAGAGCTCCGACATTCAGTGATACTGGCGGCTTGGCAATGGTTTCACACAGCGGCGGCACTTACATGTCAAGCGCAGTAAACAGTTTCGGAACATACGCTACATACTATCAGCCACCAAGCGCTGGACAGGAAGTAAAGGTTTACTATCCTGACACGCAGGCAGTAGCAGCAGTCGGTGTTGGTGCAAACCCAACTTTCGCAGAGGGTCAGGCAGGAACAGTTGAGCAGGCCAAGAAGATAACAACTCCTGTAGCAAAGTTCGCAGGTGACATCACACCATCAGCACCAGGAGCAGACATGATCCTGGTAGGTGGTCCGTGCGCGAACGCTTTGGTAGAGCAGTTAGCAGCAGACAACGCCGCAATACCAAGCTGTTCAGAGTGGGATCTGTCAGAAGGAATTATACAGGAAGTTGCAAATGCCTTTGGTTCAGGTAAGAAGGCATTGGTTGTTGCAGGCGACACAGGAGCAGACACAAGAGCTCTGGCAGCGGCTTTAATCGGCGGAACAAAATCAGCACCATACTCAGCATAAAGCCGTATAAATAAAATTTAATTTATTTTTTTCTTTTTCTTTTATTTTTCAATTAAGATTTAGCACCAGGACTGTTTTTCTTGGATTCGGATTTTATCCTCAATATAATCCTGTTTTCCCTTCCAGAAACAGGCTCAACCTCTACAATACCCCTTTCTTTAAGGTTTTTGATAAGCCTTGAAACCTTGGCCTTGGAGAAATAGGATTCCCTCACAAGGTATTTTTGTCCGGCCCTGCCTTCGTGTTTGTTTAACAGGTTTACTATTGTTTTTTCATCCTTATTCAAAACAGATGTTATAACTTCCTCTTCGGTCTTTGTTTTTGACGGTTTCCTGACATATATGGCTATACCAATCATCACAAATATAACAACAAGGGTTAAAACCATTATAAGGTAATTGTACAGCGGTTCCCTTGTCCCGGGCATTGTATACAAAACAGAGAACTGCAAGTCATCGCCTGCGGTCAGGTTTTCCTTTTCCCACAAAATCAATATTGTTCTGCCATCTGTCAATGTTTTTCCGTTCATGGGAAAATATGAGCGGTTGGCTGGTTCTTCTGCCAGAATTGCGTTTTGCGGCAATTCTATTGTGGTTACTGATCTTTTAACAGGAAGGGAAATGCCATAATTACTGATAAACTGATATTTGCTTCCTGTTTTTTTTATTCCGTCCTTCACATCAAAACGCAGTATCAGTGTTTTCTTTTCATCTGTCATACCAACAATGTCACAAGATATTCTGCTTATATCCGCCTCATGAAATGTTTCACAATCAACTGGTCCAAAACCCCTGGCTGTTGCTGTAAGGTTATGGATCTTAAAATCCAGGTTATAATCAAGATGTGTGATTGGGGATTCAAATATTAGGGTTATCATATTGTGAACAGACATGTCTGGATTTATGGAATCATCTATTCCATAGTATTCCAAGCTAACAGCCTTTGCAGGGCTAAGAATATACAGGAATGATAATGAAAATATTAGTACAGGCGCTAATTGTTTCAGTCTCATAATACTATCTTGACAGAAAGATTTTTAAATCCATATCAGCATGCCCTGTGCAACAACTGAATAAGATAGTTGCTTGTTCGGTATGGTTTCTGATAAAAAGTGAAACAATTTATTACTTAATGTGAAACAATTTGATATAAGGGTTTATTATGCAGAAACTTATTCCCTATGTAGAGAAGATAGCTGAAATGATAAAGAAAGAGGAGGGTAAGAGAAAGAAGCTTGCAGTGAAACTAAGAGGTATGAATTCTGATCTGAAACTTATATGCAGGACAGATAGCAATCCGCTTGAAAACAAAAAGGTAATCGGGGTTGACGGCGGCTTGGCCAAAAAATCACTGCATGGTATTGATTGCATACTTGTGAGGGCTGTTGGTGTTTGCTTCAGATACAAAAACGGAAGGGTGCTGGATGTTGATTATTTCCCTTCAAAGATACCTGCACCAGAGCCGCTTGTCTTGGAGGCCCTGTCTGATCTGGATTGGGCATATTCTGCAGCTATAGCAAGGCAGATCAGTGAGGTGAAAACAGCGGCCATGTGCATGGAAAGGTTTAAGCCGGATGTTTTATTGATGCACGGGTCCATAATTCCATATTATTCGGACAAGCCATCCAGATCGTCTTCTGTTTATGAAGCATACCTTAATATGATAGCTGAATACAAGAAATTGTTTCATAATGCTCAGAAGGGAAATACCATACTGGCTGGTGTTATTGAGGATTCAAGAAGCACCGCATTCTGCAATCTTATCATAGACAGACTTAAATATGAGGCTGGGGAGGAGTCTGGGGATCTGCTTAATAAAACAAGGGATACAAATCTGCTATATCTCATGCTAAAAAAAGGTGAAAGAAGCGATGTTTTTAGATATGCAAAATCACCTAAGGATCATCCTGTTCTTAGGGACCTGCCTGATTTTAATGAAAAAATTTATTCATTTTATCTTAAAACAGCTGAGTTTGACAGGCCAGTGAGGGTTGATTTTTTCAGGAAAGGCTGTGTGGAGGATGATCTGGCATCTGTCATTCTTGCAGTATCTGGTCATCACTCAAGTTATGGTTTGCCTGCCCCCCTGATAGAAGCTGATAACGTTGCAAAGCTTTCTGATTCAGAGATAGAGAATTTTTATTCGCATATACTAAGCCTTACGGGTAATATACCTAGTGTGTTTAAGCTGAGGAGGGAACAGAGACCTTTTTGATATGAAAAGGCAAAAAGATGCTGCAAAGAAGAGAATCGGGCTGGAAAGAATAAAAAAGCTTTTTGTGCTTGCTGAGAAAAATTTCAGGCTTAAACCAGAGTATTCACACAGATATGTTCAGCTAGCAAGAAAGATAGCAATGAGATATAATATAAGGATGCCAAAACATTTAAAAAGAAGATTTTGCAAAAAATGTTACAGGTATCTTGTTCCTGGGAAAAACAGCGAAATAAGAACAAGGGGTGAACAAAAGGCTGTTACAGTTAAGTGTATGGAATGCGGAAATGTGACAAGGTACCCATATAAGAGGGAAGCTAAGAAATGAAAAAAATAACAGCAATTGGCCTCATCATACTGTTTATTGCAGGTGGTTTTTTATTTACAACAGTGGATGGTATTATAAGAGGGGGTGCAGGTTGCCTGCATCGCATAAAAGATAATAAATGCGGTTTTAACGAACTGCTCGTCTATTTATTAACAGGTCTTATCTTTGTTGGTCTGTTTTTGAGTATCTGTGTTATAGTAATTCATATGATACTAAAACATGATTATTCTTCTCCTGTAATAGATATGCTGCCTTTTCGTGTCCACTAAACGCTTATAAATTATATATATATAATCGATATTATTACACTACAGGGATTATTATGAGCCATGTCATGGAAGTAAATAGTCAAGAGCTGATAAAAAAAGCAGCAGAAAGGTTAGAGAAGATGCCTGAAATGAAAGCGCCTGGGTGGTCAGGATTTGTAAAGACAGGCGTACATAAGGAAAGGCCACCTGTGCAAAAAAACTGGTGGTGGATCAGGTCAGCATCTGTATTAAGGAAGATTTACATGAATCAGAGAGTGGGTGTAGCCAGGCTAAGAAAGGATTATGGCGGCAGGAAAAACAGAGGCCATAAGCCCGAACACAAGTATAAGGCATCCGGTGCTATAATAAGGAAGATACTGCAGGAGCTTGAAACAGCTGGTTTTGTGAAGATAAAAAAAGATAAAGGGAGAGTTATAACATCAAAAGGTCAGAGTTTTTTGGATGATGTTGCTAAATCAATTAAAAAGGGATAAGTATGAATGGCATGGATATTAACCAATTAGAGCAGATGAAACAGATGGAAGATATGAAAAGGCAGGTCTTGAATAAGATCCTGACTAAAGAAGCTTTTGAGCGTTTGTCCAGGGTTAGGACTGTGAATCCACAGCTTGCGGGTCAGGTTGAGTTGTATTTACTTCAGATATTCCAAACAGGAAAACTGCAGGGTCCTATAACAGATGAGAAACTGAAAGATGTTTTAAAGGTTTTATCTGCAAAAAAGGATATAAGGATAAAGAGGAAGTGACATGTCAAGAAACAAACCCACAGGAAAGAAAAACAAACTTGTTGCTAAAGGAAAGGTCAGGTCAGCTCCAAGATGGGCTGACATAAAGAAGTTTGGCCTTAAAAGGGCCAGAACAAGAAGGGTAAGGGTTAGCACAAAAAGGTGGAGAAGGGATAAACTAAAGGTGTAATAATGGCTAAGAAGGATTCAGCATCAGGTCTTGAAGAAAGGATATATACCATTCCACTGAGATCTGAATGGCTGAAGGTTCCTAGAAACAAGCGGGGCAAAACGGCTGTAAATACTATAAAAAGGTTTTTGGAAAAACACATGCATGCTTCTGATGTCAAGATATCAAAAAAACTAAACGAGAGTGTATGGAGAAGGGGAATCCAAAAACCTCCTTCAAGGGTGAAGGTTAAGGTAAGCAAGGAAAAAGAGGCTGTAATAGCAAAACTGCCGAATGAAAAGGAAGATGTTAAAGAGGAAAAGAAAGATATAAAGAAGGGATTAAAGGAAAGAGTAAAGGAAAAGGTGGAAGAAAAGAAAAAGGCTGTTGCTGAAACAAAAGAATAACATGAATTTCAAAAGAACACTCCGGGATTCTTTAAAAAACAAGATACCCAAAAACAAGCTTTGCTTTTTGCCGTCGGGCTTCCAGCGGGTCGGGCATGTTGTTATTCTTGACCTAAAGCCTGAGATTGTGAGATACAAAAAAATGATAGCTGATATTATTCTTAAGAAATATCCGTATATTAAAACAGTATGCAGAAAAATAGGGGGTGTTAAAGGAGAAAAAAGAGAGCCCGGGATAGAGATTATATCAGGAAACGGCTCTGAAACAATTCACAGGGAGAATGGCTGCCTTTACAAAATAGATGTTTGCAAGCTCATGTTTGCAAAGGGCAATACAAGGGAAAGAGGAAGGGTTGCAGATATTGTCATGTCTGGTGAAACAATTGTGGATATGTTTGCTGGGCTAGGATATTTCTCTATACCCATTGCAAAAAGGAATCCCAAATCGTTTGTATATTCAATAGATATCAATCCTGTTGCAATTTCATATTTAAAAGAGAATTGCAGATTGAATGGCATAAAAAATATAAAGATAATAAAAAAGGATTGCAAAAAGGTTGGCTTAAAAGGAACAGCTGACAGGATTATAATGGGATATCTGCCAGGGACAGAAAGATTTCTTAGTAAGGCCTTTTTGTTTCTTAAGGATTCTGGTATTATTCATTATCATAATATTTATAGAAAAGAGGAGCTATGGAAAAGGCCAATAAGGGTTTTAGAGGACAGGGCTAAAAAATCTGGTTATAGACTGAATAAAGTGATATATAAAAAAGTGGTTAAACAGTACTCTCCTGGTGTTTATCATGTTGTTCTTGATGTGCACTTCAAGAAGCAGTCATGTGTCAGCTCCTGCAAGAGAGGCTTTTTCAAACACCAAAAGACAGATTTCTCCTAGCTTCTTTTTTGAGAATCTTTCAAGGAATAGATTTAATCTTTCCCTGAAGGAGAAGCGGGCAAAGTCGCCCCATCTTGGCTTTGTGTTTTTGAAGACAGAATCAAAGTATATGAGCTTGAAGTTGCTTTTCCGGAAGAGATTTATGATATCTTTTTTTGAAAACAGCCTTATTTTAATCTCTTTTTTGTATATTCTGAATTTGTCGCTTCCTTTTATGCTTGAAACAGATAAAAGAACCCTTCCTTTGTTTTCAAGTATTCTTTGCATCTCCTTTATGGCCTTTTCTGCATTGCACATGTTCAGAACGCCGAAGAAGCAGAAAACCGTTTTAAAGCTTTTATCCCTGAACGGTATGTTTTCTGCGCTTGCCAGCTTAAGATTTTTTATGTTTTTCTTCCTTGCTATTTTAAGCATGTTTTCACTGAAATCTATTCCCACGGCGTCATCACCCGCATATTTAAGGTGATAACCTGTCCCGCATCCTATATCCAAGACCCTGCCTTTGGAGTATTTTCTGATAAGATCCAGTTCCTTTTTTCTAAGGTAATTGGTTGCTGTGCTGTTGTGCCTTTTATCATAGGTTTCTGCAAATTCATTGTAAAATTTTTTGATGTTCATATCTGTTATTTATTAAAAGAAATTAAATATGAAATATGGTTTTTGAATTAAACAGATTCATAAAATTCGGGGTGGTTGGTGGTTCTGGTGTTGTTGTAAACCTTGGTCTGCTCTGGGTTTTCACAGAGATTTTTGGTTTTTTTTACATATATTCAGCTGTAATAAGCATAGAAACCTCTATAATAAGCAATTTTGTTCTCAATGAGCACTGGACATTTAAGGACAGGAGACAGGACGGGGCTGGAATGTTCAGAAGGGGTATTAAGTTTAATCTCGTTTCTCTGGCCGGGATGGTGATAAATCTGGCAGTGCTGTTTTCATTAACAGAGTTCATAAGCCTTTATTACATGTACTCAGAGGTCATAGGCATTATAGCAGCCTTTTTATGGAACTATTTTATTAACCTGATCTGGACATGGAAGGTGTAAATCACCACTGGCCACCTTGAAAAGAGTGGTTATAAGATCTCAAACGGTTAATTGATTAGCTCCTTACCACCAGTCACATACAATTGGTTAATAAGACTGGTGGGATGCGGAGCTCCTGGTTAATTGT
>CAYNRQ010000043.1:0-9212 GCA_964399875.1 uncultured archaeon | reverse complement strand
TGGTTGAGGCTTAATTTTCGTAAAAACGGACATAAAAAAACAGAAATCACTTCACGAAAACTTTAAATACCTTGATTCTAATATAATATTAATTCTTACAGAGGTGAAAAACCTCAGACATGCTTTGGATTCAGCAGGGTCTGGGCATGTAATATGCCGACATTGTTTAATCGGTTAAAGTCGGAGGTTTGAATATGGAAGAGAGGTGTAGAAGCAAGAAACTCATTGGCAAGGTCTTGATTTCTGAAGAAACAGGCAAGAAGTTTGGTGTTATAGGAGATATAGATTTTGTCACAGAATCAGGAGAATTAATAAATCTTGTACTAACAGAACCAACAGCACACACAAACACTTTGAACCTTCAGCAGGATGAAAAAAACAGGATGTTAGTCCCTTTTTCTGCAGTGAAATCAGTCGGTGACTTCGTCATTGTTTCCGAGAAAGATATAATTTAATATGACCGCTCTGTTTTTGTTTTATAGAGCGGTGAAAATTTTAAGTTAGTTTTTAATTTTATTTCTTATAATCTCGCGGCTTTACATCACCACTTATCAAACATGACATTCTGTTCTTCATCAGAATATACTTGATGCAACCCTGTAACCCCCTGATGTGCACTCATCAAGCCAGTGATTAACAAAGTTACCCATATCATTCCAATCTACTATGCCATCCCTTGCACCTTCCCCACTGCCTTCTTTCCCGCCATCAGCATAATTGCACCAGCCATTATCTTTATTGCATGAATCCAGCCAAGAGTCTGCAAACACAGCAAAATCACCAAAATCTACATCACCGTCACCATCTATATCCCAGCCACCGCAAGGCTGGGATACCAGATCACCTTTATCAACATCTACCCTGATCCTATCATAATCTCCTGTCCATCTTATTTCTGCAGGATCTGTTATTCCGTGATATTCTAACATAAGGGTGTGATCCCATATCTTGAGAGTCAGAATCTCATCAGGATAAGCGCCATCCTTTATACCATCATCTGGATCGCTGTCTCCATAAACATAAGTAAAACCATGATTGCCTTCTGTCCGGACCTTGAATTTTCCTATAAGCAGATCACCAGCAAAAACAGCTATCTCATCACCAACCTTAAGATCAGGCGAATCTGGTGAATAAAGGCTGACCCACTGCCAAGATGGTGTTGGATCTGGAAAATAGTCTGCTTTAGCAGCAGTTTCACCCAAACCTGGTACTACTGCAAATACAAGAGCACCACCGATCCTTGCCAGATAATTACCTATTTTCCCCATTTTACACCTTCCATACCAATATTAATAGTAATATTTAAATGTTTAATCATCTATGAGTAGTCTAAAGCATATGATTCGTTCATTCTGACCCAGTATCCAAACCCTGGCCTTATAACCTCAAGATCACTGAACTCTGGAAGTTCGGGGTCATAAGTGAGGCCCCCATCATCAAACCCGTGTATAATTATCACCTTATTCATTACATCAGAGAATACATCTGTCATATTTTCTGATTCATTGGACAGACAACTGATCAAATTCCAGCCTCTGCTAAGGTTAATTGTTTTATCTGCTGGAACAGCCCCTGAAACAGTCAGATTAACTGTTTCATTCATCTTTATCCAGTATCCATGAAGATAATCAATTTTGTGCAGGTCAGAGAACTCTGCCAGCCTTGGATCATATGTTAAAGCTCCTTGTTCAAAGAAGGAGTTAATAACTGTCAACTTGTCCATGACAGGTCCAAAGACATTCTCAATAGAATCATTCTCAATTATTAACGGTATTGATACAAGGTTCCACCCCTTTCTAAGCTCCAGTGTGATGTTTGCTGTATGATTCTCGCATAATCTATGCGTACAAAAACAATCCTCGCAATTATTTTCCACATCATAGTAATCTCTGTAGAAAAACCCATAGTATCCATCCATATAATTGCACTCCGTGGCATTGCAATCCTCATCTTTTTCACACTCAGCCCCGCATGAAAAATTGCACGTATGGCTTATTCCATTTTCCCAGCCAGCAGGAACCTCTGTGCACACATCATTATCCTCATCACAAACAGAAACAAACCTGTAGAAATCAAATGTATAATTCATACCATCCGGATCATAAAAACAATCTACCAAAAGAAAATCATTCCCAGAGCAATTCACCCCAGTTCCTGCCACACAGCTGGCGTTCTCACAGCTTTCTTGCCCGTTACACCACAATCTATCATCACAATCTTTAAGGGTCTGCACAGCATCAAAAACACACCTTATACTATCCGCATCATCGCACAAATAATTATCATACTTAATTTCGGTTCCACTGCAGTAATAAATGTTATTCTCGCTGCAATCGGCAAGGGTTGACAGTTCTATTACGCATTCATTATCAATACACCTTCCTTCATTATGTTTAATCAGCTCATCTTCACAAAAATCACCATCAAGATAATCACAGTCAGAATCTGTTTCACAGAAGGTGCATCTTTCATCATTAATGTATATATCCACTACCCTGCATTCCCCTTCCTCACATGTGTTATTGTCCAGACAGCTGTTGTTCACATCATGATAATCCCAGTAATCACTTCCCATACACCCATCCATATAATCGCACTCCGTGGCATTGCAGTCTTCATCAGTTTGACACTCTGTGCATCTTTCATCATTATTATAGATATCCACAATTGTGCATTTCTTCTTTTCACATACACAGTCACTTAAACAGCTGTTGTTCACATCATGATAATCCCAGTAATCACTTCCTTTACAGCCATCCATATAATTGCACTCCGTGGCATTGCAATCCTCATCTTTTTCACACTCAGCCCCGCATGAAAAATTGCACGTATGGCTTATTCCATTTTCCCAGCCAGCAGGAACCTCTGTGCACACATCATTATCCTCATCACAAACAGAAACAAACCTGTAGAAATCAAATGTATGATTTATCCCGTCTGGAATATAGAAACAACTCTCTATTTTAAAATTATTGCCGAAACAATCCGGAGGAGTTGCGATCTGACATCCGTTTAGACCATCACATATCTCTTCTCCGTTGCAGAACAGATTATCATCGCAAAGTATATTCCCACCCTCATCTATCTCCCCATTGCAGTTATCATCCAAACCATTGCATGTTTCGGTTGCATTTGGGTGGATAAAAGAATTGCTGTCATTACAGTCCTCACTAAGGTTATATTCATCTGAGTCCTGATCAGGCGCCAGACTGCTAAACTCTTCCTGTATTTTTGATTCAGGGAGAGCATAATTGAATATCTTTACTTCATCTATTGTCCCATTAAAGTGATAACCACCAGCAGCCCATGACCCTATCTTTAAATCACGGTCACTCTGGTTTAATTTCAAACCTAGAAATTTTCTGTTATGCAGCTTGCCATTAACATATATGCTTATATTTTCACCATCATAAACTCCTACCACATGATACCATTTATCTGCTTCAATATTATCACTGGCTGTTGCATATGAGCCATTCGCATTTATTTCAAATCTCAATTTATTGAAAGAATAAAACAATGTGTAGCCATGCGGGTAGAACTGCTTGCTTACTATGAACTGGAAACCACTCTTTGTTTGAGCAGGCTTCACCCAAGCGCTTATACTTATCTCATTTTCTGGGTTAAGTGAAGGAGAATCAGCAATCACTACAAAACTGCTCGACCCGTCAAAAAGCAAGCCAGAACCTTCAATCCCATCAGTCCATGAAGCATCATAAACCGTTCCATGATTACCATAACCACTCTTATCATTAGCAATACTCCCATTACCTTCATTAAAATCATAAGAAGCCACAATTCTTTTTCTTGATATTGCAGAAGAAGAAGCATCACTGATTGTTATATTTACATGTTCTGATTCAAACTCTGATGAAAAAAGGGACGAATTAACTATAACAAAGAACTCATGTGTGGTATTTACATCACCAGTGGCATTCACATGCCATGTTATCATACAACTTTCACCCATTTCAAGGCTGATGCAACCAGTATTTGGATTGTCATTTGTTGTGTAAAAAGGATTTCCCGAGACCATCGGTATTATACCTTTGGCAGTGCACATCCCATCTTTACATCTATACAGACATTTCTCTGACAAGACAGGCCTTGTAAAGTTCACACATTCATCATTTTTACAGACATTATTCAAAAAATCTCTGTACACTGAATGTTCATTCAAAGCACATATTGCACTATTAATGTTAGGAATAGTATCATATCCATTAAGTGCGCAGTAAGACCATTCAGAACCGCATTCTCCTTTATAGAAATTCCATTTCGAACAACTGGAACCATCTGGAAAAACGCACGGGGAACTGCATGAACTACCTGAACAAATACATTCCACTTCTGTTGCCTTTTGGCAGGATAGTGATGTTGGATGGCCACAGTCTGGAACACACACGCAACCATATCCGCATTCACCTTCGCATATAACACTGTTGTATGTATCATTTGCCCTGCCTGCATAATGGCATGTCCCAAAACGTTCAGGCTGATCCGGATACAGCAAATAACAATAAAAACTTGCTGGATTTGCACCGCCAAAACTATTCAGAGCCATTAATTCTTCAACATAACCTATCTCTCTCCCATCCCCGCAATAACCATCACTAACAAAATCATCTGTTCCACAATCATCATCAGCAGAACAAGGGTCAAGAGTGGCTGTTATATTTCCGCAGTCAGGAACAAGGCAGGTTATGTTAATTGGAAAATCAAAAAAATTGTCTTTTCTAACAGTTTCTTCAGAATCTATCAATACCTTGATTTTAACACCATTATCCCTAACTGTTACAGTTTTCAATAAACTGGTTACTTTTTCATTATCATCTTCTACTGTCAACACAACTGAGAAATTTCCGCTTTCATTATAAAAATGCTCCACAAAAGCTTCATCAGAACTATATGTATTTCCATCTCCAAAATTCCAATAGTACTGGGTAATTTTTCCGTCTTGGTCATAAGAACCTGAAGCATTAAATTGTATCATTTCGTACACTATCGGATTAGAAGGATGAAAATTAAAACTAACCACGGGAGAATAATCCATGTCATCTGGAGATTTGTTATAGTCAAAAATGCCATCCCCGTCTTCATCGACCTCTAGTAAATACGGTTCTATATCATTTAGTTCAATCTTTGTGTTAGTTTCTGATGTGATGGCAACAGCAGAGTATTTAATTTCTTTATGTATATTTCCCTTACTTATATTCCCCCCCAAATCAAATGTTCCGTAATCATTACCTTTCACCAATAATTCTAACGACTTTTCAGAATTCATTATAAATATGCTTTCAGGATGCTCTTCGGGACCAGAATAAAAAACACCAGGAATATCTCTATCTACACCACCTGAGGAATTCAGGCCTACATGATTCCCATTTTCATCAAACAAGTGTATATCTGCAGGGCTGAATAGTTTCCAGTACCAACATTTTTTGGCCCATAATGGAATTCCTGTGTCAGCATAGTGTTCTTGGAAAAGCCGACAAAGGAAATATAGTAGTAATGAAATAGGTTTTCCTCTCAAGCTTTCAAATTTTTTTATCTCATTATGTATATAGATTATATCCCCTAATTTTAATGGGATCTTTATCCATCGCCCACCTCGTATGTAATAAAACTCACTAAAATCAGTATCTTTATAAGTTATTAGGGCAAATCTATATGTATTATGAGAATCTTCGAAATATTTTATAGTAAATAATGCAGTCTTTTCTACTATTTTTTTCAGGAAAGACATGAGAGCTTCTTTTGCCATCCCCACTTTGGTTGTTGCAGTTATAATAGAATCCACATCCTTAACATTGCCCATGCAATTAAGTGCATTAAAAAAATCCTCTTCTACATAGTTCCATTCCCCATATTCGAGTTCAAAAACAAAAATATAATCTATGGGTTCAGCCTTAAGTTCCAAACCCTCTATATGGCTGTGATTGATCTCATCATCTATTACACTTATATTGAACACGACATCAAAAAGAAACGGCAACGTCTCATCATCTTCAAAGATTATAGATTCAGTAGTGACATGATCCATGTCATCTTCATGAATTCCAATAGGGTTTATATATGGTGTAGCTATAGAAAAACAAAGGTCTTGACAATAGGTTTCTACTTCTACGCAAGTATCATCATGGCACAACTGACCACGTGGACAATCTTTCTGGTCCCTGCATTCCACACAGCGAGCATTTTTATCAGGCCCTACGCAGAAGCCATGGCATATTTGCTGGTTGCTTGAACTGTAACCACACTGGCCATTGTCCCTGTCACAGAAGTAGTCCCTGTCTTCAATAGAATAATTATCTATGCAATACCTGCCATCTTGCTGGTTACAGTCAGCTATCACACTAAATGAATAAACACACTCATTTGAGCTGCACGAGTAGTCCCTGTATTCGCTTCTTTCATCACCAAAATACTTATCTGTGCATACATACCCATTAAGATAATCACAATGTGTGTCCTCAGTGCACTCAACACATACCGCACCATTGCCTTGTTCTAGGCAGTGTTCTCTCCAGGGACAGTCTTCATAATCCATACGTGGGTGACACCCACCTTCAGCACAGTAATAATCTATATTTTTTTTTGTGTTATCGTTATAACAGGTATATGAATTATCCCTATTGCAGTTGTAAAAATTCTTGTCTGTGTAATCGCAAGATCCGTCATTACAGTAGTAATCCCTAAGATATTTTGTTTCACCATCACACAACCATTCGTCAGCAGGGCAATGGGAATCCTGATAACATTCAACACACTCCCCATAATAACAGTAATCATTGCAACTCTGATAACCACACCACTCTAAACAATTGTCATTATCACAATCCTGGCATATCTGGGATGTGCAGCTTCTGCACATATCAACCCTTAACCCACCAATGTAGCATGTCTTCTGACCCCAAGAACACTCATCAGAGCATACAACCTTGAATGTATCCTCAACCATATTATTATGAAAACCTGAACACCAACCAGATGGACAGCAGCCACTAGGACAGATATTACATGGATTATCCCAGACAGTACAGTAATTTGAGCAAGAGTCCCACGTCGCTGCCTTAACAGTATAAGTTCCCTCTTCAGCATCAGATGGAACAGCGTGAACCCATGAAAATGACGCCGTGGATCCTGTGGATCTGTAGTCCCTAAAAGGAGGAAGATTGCATTCATAACCCCCAGGCCCAAGTACACTCCAACCAAGATAAACATTACCAGGTTCACCAATATTTTTCACATCAGCAGAGATTAAAACAGCATCTGATGCTTGAACAGTATCAGGATTAATATTCAGATATGTTATATCACCCAGAGCGGCCTGAGCAAAAGGAATGGAAGACAAGAAGAATAACAGGAGCACAAAAATAATTTTTAATTTCTGCCTTTTAACCATAGGTCACCTCATGATATCTGACATTCTCGGTTTATAATAGATAATAAAATTTAAAAATCATGCATAGAATAAACCCCAAAAAACTACATAATGCCCCCAATCTTGGAAATAATCTTCTGCCCGCTTATTATCTCAGGAACCACAACGTAATCAGCACCGGCCTTGTATAATTCATCTGCTTCATTCTTTGAGTAGGCTCTGGCAAATATCTTTGCATCAGGGTTTGATCTCTTTGTTTTCTTTATCACAAAAGAAGCTATGTCAGCATATGGTATCGTTATTATAACAATGTCTGCATTGTATATACCCACTCTCTTGAGGCACTCCTCATTATCAGCATCACCGTAAATAGAATACATGCCTTCCTTGCTAAGCATCTTTACCTTCTCAGGGTCATGTTCTACAACAACAAACACCTTTCTTTTCCTCTTAAGGTAATCAATTATCTTTCTTCCCATAACATCAGCGCCTATAATAATAATATGATTATTAAGTCTTTGCTCAGGGCGCTTGCCCAATTCATGAACACTTCTCGGAGTACTTATTTTTTCTAAAATGGATTTCCTTAATAACCTGGAAGAAATCTTACTCAATTTCTTTCTTGCTCCTAGATAATAGGGCGTGACAACCATGGACACAACAACCACACTAATTATCAAAGAATAATGGTCAAGAGACAGGTGACCAAGCAAAAAGCCCTGTGCAGCAAGTATAAATGAAAATTCACTGGCCTGCCCAAGCCCTATTCCTATCATAGATGATATTCTTCCCCCATATCCCAGAATAAGATATATGAAATTGAGTATAAGTGGTTTTAAAATAAGAACAGCGAGGAGTATGACAACGAATTCAGTGAACATGCCGTGTATTATACTCATACTCAGCTGCATACCCAATGTCGTGAAGAATATTATAGAAAAGAAATCCATCAGCGCATGTGTTTCTCCAACAATCTCCAGGTTATAGGGGAAGTTGCCCAGGGCTATACCAGCTATAAATGCTCCTATAACAATAGAAAAACCAAGTGCAGATGCGAATCCTATGAACAGAAAACACACAGATATGGCTGTTAAGAACAGTATCTCCTGCATCTCAGCTGCATAATCCAGTATCTTTGGAAATATAAATCTGTTAAGAACTATAGCAATAGAAAACAAACCCAGGCCCTTTATCAGTATATCCCCGAAAATCTCCGGTGTTAATATAGTGGTTATATTGCTTAGAAGCGGTATTGCCAACACCACAACAATATCCTGCAATATAAGGATACCTATCATTATCCTTCCATGCAATGTTCTTATTTCATCCTTATCCACCAGTAATCTGGTAACTATCATGGTGCTGCTGAACGCAATAAGCAAACCTATGTATATGCCCAATAAAGTGCTGAAGCCAAGCAGATATGCCAGAAAGAAACCAACACCAAATGTGATCAGTATCTGTGCAATACCACCAAGTATAAGAGCCGTGCCTACATGCCTTAATTTCTTAAAGTCTATCTCCAGACCCACTGTAAACAGCAGGAAAGCTATGCCAAGCTCGGCCAGCACATTTATTTCCTCAAAATTCGTAATAAGCTTAAGGCCTGCAGGACCTATCAAAACACCGGCCAGAACATAAGCTATCAGTAAAGGCTGCCTCAACAACCTTGCGACATATGCAAATATGGTTGCAACTATTATTATCAGTCCAATATCAAATAACAACGATACCATGTATATAATTTGTCTCTGGGCCCATAAAAACATTAAATTGAAATCAGAATTCCACCGGTCTCTGACCGGTGGTTCCAAACAAGGCAATCGCT
>CAYNRQ010000042.1:0-9432 GCA_964399875.1 uncultured archaeon | reverse complement strand
GCGATTGCCTTGTTTGGAACCACCGGTCAGAGACCGGTGGAATTCTGATTTAAAGATTAAAATCTTATTGGACAAAAAGCTCTCTTTTTACCAGCAGGTAGAATATTATTATAAGCCATATTACTATGCTAACTACCTGGTTGGTGCTGAATTGTATTATACTCGAAATTATTGATATTATTCCTAATATGACTACTGCTATCATACCTATCTTTCTCATTTTTAAGAGAAGGTAGAAAGCCACTAAACATGCCACTCCTATTATAATGAAAATTACACTTATTGCAATAAACACAATGCCTGTGCCGCTTGTTCCCATTGCTTCTAAACCAAGCGATTCCAATATTCCTGAAAGGCCTGCTAAGGCAAATCCTGCTATCAACATTAATATTGATACAAGAAAGCCGAGAACACAAATCACTGTTACACCAATTGGTCTTGTTGTGTTGATCGGTTTTGGTGACACTGCTGGAGCTTTTTCAGTTTCTTTCATCATTTGAACCTCCTTTTATTAAAATATTATATTAGCCACTATAAAAAACTTAAGCGCAAAATTCTTTTTTCCAAACCCTTCCAAAAAGGTAAAGGCCTGCCATGGTTATCAGTGTGGTGGAGATAACAACAGACTCTATAAGGGCCTTTGTCCAGTCAATACCGGCCAGAAGAAAGATGTTGTAAAGGGAGTAGATAAAGAATACATACACAATTACTGTGGTCCAGAATGCAATGTACTTTTGTTTTTGTATCTTGTTCATCAGCTCACCTCTCCCTTAGAGAGTTTTATGGATCTTATAAGCTTTGCAGGTATGAATCCCAGAAGCATGATCAGGGCCAGACCAAGCATGGCCAGAACGCCCCCGCCAAGCACGGCTATGAATATCCCTGTGACAAAGGCCGCCACATGCAGATAACCCATATCGTACTGCCACATAAATGCTGTGAAGTGTGGAGGTACTGTATCAGCCAGAACGCTGAACCAGCACACAATATTGAATGCGCTGAAGAAGCCAAGCAGACCTGTGTATAAGAGAACAGAGAGTATATCTGCTGGCGGGGCAATCCACCATACAATAACAGCAAAGAACGCGCAGATAAGCGATATGTAATAGCCCCTTCTGTGGCCTATGTGATCAACAACAGTCCCCATAACAAAGGATGAGATTGCTGCTGCTATGCCGAAAGCCACTCCTGCAGTCAGGATTGTCTGCGTTACTCCGCCAGTTATAGGGTTTAGTATCATGGCCAGGAATCCTCTTGTAGGGTCCAGGACATAAATAAATCCTCCAAGGAAGGCAAACCCTATCCAGCCAAGGATCATCTTGTCTGTAAAGGTCTCTGCCAGGGGTTTTTTCGCTATCTTTCTTTCCTCTGTTATCTCGGGCTCCTTTATTATGGTGGCCAGCAGTGCAGGAAGTGCATAAATGCAGAAAAGATAAAGAACAGCTATCCATCCCCAGATTGCCTGCACAAAGAATGTAAGTATAAGTGATATTGTATATCCTATTGCTCTTGCTCCCCACCCGACACCAGTTCCTGTACCGTGCCATTCAGGCGGTGTCACATCAAGCAGAAGGGCGTCCATGCCAGTGTCTATCAGGGCATCACCGGCCATCACGATGATTATAGCAGGCAGTATGCCCAGCCACACAGTATCTGTATTCGCAAGCCACAGGATTCCTGCCAGGGTTATGAAGGTTCCCAGGACTATATAGGTCCTGCGCCGCCATGTTCCTATAGCAGGAGAAGCATCCATGCCCATGCCTATAATGAATTTAAAATGCCAGGGAACATATGCCATTATAAGGATAAACCCGGTCTCCACTGTTGTGAGATTAAACAGGCCCGAGGCCAGGTAAAGGGGGAGTATGAACATTATGGACCTGACCATGCCCTCAGTAATATATACAGAAAAGTAGCCGGCCAGTACCCGCTTGGGGTTCCAGTCCTTTCTGTAGAGCCTGTGTATTCTTTTCTCTTTTTCATGGTCTGGGTGTGTCTTTCTAACCATTATATCTGCTTTATATTTGGCCAGGCCTGAATAAATATTGTTTTTAGTGCCGCATATTCTCCTTATAGATTAGGTTTAAATTACTTTCTATCAAGAATAAATTGGATAATCATGAAGCTAGTCAAGATGAATGTGCTTACAGATCATGCAGCTGAGAACGGTTATGCTATTCCTGCTATTAATATTCACGGGTACAAGTCTGCCCTGACATATTTCAGGGCCCTGGGAGAGATGGATTCCCCTGCCATATTCCAGACAACGGTTAAGACAGGAATCAGATGCGGAAGCGAGATTGCTGCAAAAAATCTTATTCTGGAGGCTGCTGCAGAAGCTGATAGAGAGGATATAGCAGAAATACCATTTGCAATAAACGCTGATCATGCTGATTTTGACAGAGTTGTAGTGTGTTTAAGGAATGGGTGGACTGGGGTGATGTATGACGGGTCTAAGCTGCCCTATGAGGAGAATGTTGAAAAGACCGAGTACCTGGCAAAGCTAGCGCATGATGTGTTTGAGGTTCCCATAGAAGCAGAGCTGGGAAAGCTTGGTGCAGGAGAGGTCATTGCCAAGATTGACCAGGCATGGAGTGACAAATCAGCTGCATATGATGCTATAGATGAGTACGTGGAGAATGAACAGAAAAGGGAAAGCCTTAAACAACTTTATAATGAAAATAGTGAGCAGGCAAAAACACAGGTAAAGAGAATCGCTTCAGCACCATACCTGACAGATCCCCAAGAAGCAAGGGATTTTGTTTCTGAGACTGGTATAGATCTTCTTGCTCCTGCATGGGGCTCAAAACACGGGGCATTCAAGTTCGCAGGAGGGGAAAAGCCAATACTTTTCCCTGAGAGGGTTATAGAGATCGCAGGTTATGTTAGCATACCTCTTGTTGGCCACGGAACCTCAAGGGTGATGCCTCAGGAAGTTAAGATTGCTGAAAAATACGGGGCAAAGCTTGGAGGGGCCGTGGGTGTTCCTGATGAGATCATACGAACGGTTATAAAGGAAGGCAGGATGGCCAAGGTGAACCTTGATACTGATTTCAGGATTGCATACCAGGCCGGTGACAGGCAGTTCAAGGCTGAGCATCCGCATGAGATCGACTTCAGAAAAGCCGAAGAAGCTGCGTTCAGAAGGGTTGCTATAACACTGAAAGAAAAAACAAGGGTTCTTGGAAGCACCGGAAAGGCCGGAGATATTCTGAGCAAGCTCTGATCAAAAGAATATTGTGTTATTTCTCTGGATAAAACATATAAAAGAAAAAGATATAATTTAGAATAATTGCCTCAGTGGCTCAGAACCTCTCTTCACAGGAGTTGCTGCTTCCAAAAGATGGGCTTTGGTATCATTGGAAGGGAAACATGAAATGAAGAGGGTGGGGAATGGTTAGAGCACTGCGCTCATAGCTCTTTGTTATGAGATATGATGTTCTCACAGATGATTGAGAAACGCAGGGGTCGCGGGTTCGATAGATACTGGACGGCATGCAGCAATCTATCAAAAGCCGTCAATCTGGAACTCCCGCCTGAGGCATTATGCGCAATAGGAATTACGGTCTATGGAGGCAAATGAGGGCTTTATAGACGAAAATAAGGAAGAAAACAGGAATCTGAGGTTGCGCCTCCCAATCTAACTAAACCTTTTGGTCAAACTCTTTTTATGCCAGATTATAGCCACTGTAAAAAACAGGATGGTAAATCCTAAAAGAGCCAATAAGTCCAGGATTGGCGAAAAATAACCACTTCCTTGGATCGAATGCCTGGCGATATCAGTATAATAGGTCAGAGGAGAGAAGAATGAAACAAGTTTGCTTCCGCCAGGCATTTTATCGACTGAAATAAATATTCCGCTTATAAAGATGAGAGGGAATTTGATTAGGCTTGAAAGCATCATTATGCTGGATGGGTTGTCTGTGGGTGGCGCAGACATCACTAAACCAAATGCAGAGAAACAAAAAGCTGCCAATATGGTTCCCAAGACCAGGCTTAATGTAATGATTTCTATTCCCAATAATGAAACGCCCACTAATATAATGAAGAACACTATTAAAAGCCCGAACAGAAGGGATGCTATTATGTCGCCGAGAATTATTGCCCATAGCGGTATCGGAGCTGAAACAATCCTCTCAAAGGTTTTCATTCTTGTTTCCCATGGGGCTATCACTGGGCCGATAGAGGTTGTTGTGAAAAAGAGAGCCATTCCCAACAAACTGGGGAATAAGAACTCCATTGTCAATTCTTTGCCGATGGCAAAAGAAATGAACAAAAACGCTGGTAAAAGCAGGCCAAAAATTACCACAGGTCCTTTCATGTAGTATATGAGCAAATCTTTCTTAACGATTGTCAGTGACCGCCTTAATTGTTCTGTAATATTCATTTTTTCTCACCAGTCAATTTTACAAACATGTCTTCAAGATTTGGTTCCAATGTGTTGATGGACAAAATCTTATTCTTTGAGGATTGAGAATACTGGACTAAGGAAGGTATGACATCTTCTGGACTTTCAGTGTAAAGCCTTATCTTATCTCCTGCCATTTTTATTGAGCTGACTTTCTCAAACCTGAGATTTTTCTTATCCACTTTTCTATCAAAGACAACTTCAATGGAAGATGTGCTTTGGATTAAGTGCTTTAATCTTGCAGGCTTGTCCAAAGCAGCAATTTTTCCGTGATTCATGATAGCAACCCTATCGCACAGACGATCCGCTTCCTCGATGTTGTGGGTTGTCAGGATTATGGTTGTTCCTTCATCATTAAATTTTCTGATAAGATCCCTGATCAGTCTAACACTTTCCACATCCAGGCCAGAAGTAGGTTCGTCCAAGAACAACAGTTTTGGGTCGTTAATCAAACCCATTGCAATAATCAATCGCTGCTTCATTCCCTTAGAAAACGCCTTCACTTTTTCATGCCTTCTTTCATATAATCCAAATCGTTTCAGCAATTCTTCTGATTTCTCTTCTATTTTTTGTCTTTTCATGCCGTATAGTTCTCCTATCAAAACCATGTTCCTGTAAGCGGACAGATCGACATAAGCATTCGCCATTTCAGGCACTATTCCCATAAGC
This sequence comes from uncultured archaeon, assembly GCA_964399875.1. Taxonomy (GTDB): domain Archaea; phylum Aenigmatarchaeota; class Aenigmatarchaeia; order QMZP01; family QMZP01; genus CAYNRQ01. Next base: position 4,355 of record CAYNRQ010000042.1, on the reverse strand, counting down.
TGCTTTGCTTTCAAAGGCTCTTTTTCCATATCGTAAGCATTTATATTAATCCTGCCTTTGGTTGGCTTGAATATTCCAGTAAGCATTCTGATTGTCGTGGTTTTACCAGCCCCGTTTGGCCCCAGGAAGCCAAATATTTCACCCCTATTAACGCAGAAGTTAATCTTGTCTACTGCTAAAAAACCATTATAGTACTTGGTCAAATCAGAGACCTCAATAATGTTTTTTTGTTTATCATCCATGTTAAGCCCCCAATATAAGCAGATTCATTTACACCCGCTTCCTTTCGGCCTGTCTTGTACCCCCAACACAACTAAGTCTTCTTCCGCTTTTATGCCCCTTATCTCGTCTTTTTTAATGTAAATGCATTCGTTCTTTCCCAGCGAGAAACTCCCGTTTTTGTCAGTGAATGTTCCTCTGCCTTCAAGGACAGTTAAAAGAACGCCATAATCTTCTGGATGTGGTGGAATCTCTATTCCCGCTTTCAAGCATATCAAAGCAGCGTGAAAGCCTTTTGCATTGAGGAAATGCCTCTTTATCGGCTTTTCTGGAGAAAAGGCTATTTTTTCAGACAAATTTATTGATTTCATTTTTTACCACCTACGAGCATGGACTTTACAAACCGCTGGTTCCTGAAAATCCTGATTGACACCAGAATTATGAACGTCAATCCAATCCAGACATGCAGATCAACGATTAACTGGAATTTTGGCGCACTTCCTTTTACATAATTAAGAAATAACGGGACTGAAGTCAGTGCAGTTATTGCGAATGTTAAAATGCACATTTTTTCCAAAAGGCGATTAACCTTCATCATCTGCGCCTCCAAAGTGCTCTTCATAGAATTTGGCCATCTTGTCCATCATCTTCCTTCGCTCCAAGACCATCTCAAGCCATTTTTTCAGATAAGTTTCCCCTTTCTTTGTTGTTTTGTATGTTCTCTTGTCTGGTCCGTCATCATTTTTTTCCCAGCCCGACTTCAGTAACCCCTCCTGCTCCATTCGCCTTAAAGTTGTATACATTGTACCACTCTTCACTTTATGCCTGCCTGAACTGATCTGCTCAATTTTTTTAAGTATCTCATAGCCATGAGTTGGGCTTTCATAAACTATCCTCAGTATAAGGAACTGAAGCCATCGCCTTTCAGGGTATCCACATTTGCAATTGTTGCACATATTATACTATATAACAAAGTTACATATATAAACCTTTCTTAAAATAACAACAAAAGGATGGTTCTAATCAGGGCATCTCTACTTAGCAATGAAATTCCGAATCTGCTCTCTTAACCACTCTGCTTTAGAGTTATATCCAGAAACCTTGAGTTTTGCCTCAAAAGCTTCATAAATGCCCTTTTCAAGTTGAGCCTTTATTTCAAGTTCGATTTTGGGCATATTATTCCGCTATGTGCTGACTAAACCAAAGATTAACCCTGCAATAGTCGAATATAGTATAACCAAGCCTGCATATGCTGCTGTCTTCTTTGTTCCCAACACTCCCCTAATTACAAGCATGTTTGGAAGGCTTAGGCTGGGACCAGCCAACAGCAAGGCCAAAGCGGGGCTGTTTGACATTCCTTTTGCTATTAGTGCCTGCAGAATTGGTATTTCTGTTAGGGTTGAAAAGTACATGAATGCCCCGAAAACGGAAGCAACAAGGTTTGCTATAATTGTGTTTTGCCCAACAATCCCTTCTATTAATTCTTGAGGAAGCAATGGCATAATAAAGCCAGCGATAAACACACCGATGAATAAGTACGGAACGAGTATTTTTGCAAAACCCCATGTTTCTGAAAGCCATTCTTTGCTGTTTTCTCTTGGAAACCTGAAAATCGCTATGCCCGCAGTAAGCAGGGCAAAAAACAACATTAAGATATATTTCAATGAAATATCAATCTGCAGACCATTGACTACCAAAATCATTACCATAGAAAAGAAGAACAAAAGCATTATATTCTTTGAAATGCTTGTTTTCTCGCTCTCTTGCAAATATAATTGTCCTTCTTCTGTTTTCTCTCTAAAGATAACTTCCATTGAAACACCTACAACTATTGAAAGCAATATTGCGGATATTATTCTAGCAATGCCTATAGGATATCCCAAAACACTCATTGTCAGAAAGATTGCGGCAATATTTATGGCGGGACCAGAAAAAAGAAATGTTATTGCAGGGCCAAGGCCAGCCCCTCTTTTCCTGATGCCAGCAAACAATGGGAGGATAGTGCAGGAACACACTGCAAGCACCGAGCCTGAAACTGATGCAATTCCATAAGAAATATGTTTTTTTGTTTTTCCTCCGAGATATTTCAGCACAGCATCCTTTTTGATGAAAACCGCTATTGCCCCGGCAATAAAAAAGGCTGGAACTAAGCATGTCAGCACATGCTGCCTCGCATAATCATGGAGCAGACCAAACGCACTCAGAATTGCGTTGTTTACGGTTCCATTATTGGCTGGCAGGAAATAGAATCCCAAAAACAACCCTGCCAATAATATGAATATGTTCCTGTCTTTCATTCTCTCACTTCGAATTTTTATTGATTATCTGCAGCAGTTCTTCTTTGCTTTTCGGCATTCCGACCTTCACTGGCTTGTCATCAATCAATAGGGCTGGGCTTCCCATTATTCCACGCTTTATTAACTCGTTTGTGTCTTTGATGTACTCCACTTCAGCCTTGATGTTGTTCTCTTTAACTACACCCTGAACCATCTTATGCAACGACTCGCAGGTCGGACAGCCCGAACCAATTATTGTAATTTTCATTTTTTAAACACCTCCTTCAAAATATTCTTTGATTTTAGGCGAAATCTTCCAGATTCCCAACATTAATAAAACCTGAAGCATCGGAACAATTGATGGCGGTAAAACGGATAAGCCACCAAAAGCACTTAAAGCCAAAGCCAATGTTATGCCATGATTCTTTGCTGTTGTTGCAAACCCAATTGCAATTGCGTTCTCATAAGAGATTCCGCCTTTCTTTGAAATTATTATGGACAAGACAAAAAGCAATGCATAAACAACAAATATAGACAATATCAGAATCCAGATAAGGTGAATGTTGCTTAGTATTGCTGCTGCTTCTCCAGATATCGCAATGAATATGACAAGATACATTCCTATACTAGAAATTGGGGGTAAAAATGGTTTTATATCATTCTTAAAAATTTCTTTACCATATCTCCTGTGAATTATTAATTCTCTTACTCCGATTCCTGCAATTAGTGGCAAAACAATAATCCATAATATTTTTTCAGCAATAAACAGAAAATCTACTGGGACATATTCCCCAACAAGCAATATCATCCATAGAGGGATGGCAAATATTGCAACTAAAAAACTTACTACTTGTATAACTAAAGCCGTTTCTGTTTTGCCTTTTGAGAGTCCTGTCCACGCAACCATCATTGCAGAGCAGGGAACAGTAAGTTTTAATATCCACCCTACAATGAACTTTGGATCAAAACCAACAAAAAATAATTTAGCCCAGAAATAAGCAATAAGAGGGGATACAACAAAATTAATAATAATAGAGATTAATAGTATCCTCTTATCCTTTGCAACCAATTTTAGTTCTTCGATTACTATTCCCATCATCATGGGAAAAAGCATCATAAACATTCCATAAGGAATAAGAAATCTTAAAAAGGAAACAAAAGAAGGAAACAATAAACCTGTTGACAAAGCTAAAACTATGTCTATGAAAATGAACAAGGGGAGGTATTTTTTCAAGAATCCTGAAAATCTTTGTATTTTTTGGATCATATTGCCTACTCCGATTTCTCAAGTTCCTGTTTTGCCTTGACAATGAGATTATACTTCTTTATAAGATTCTGAATGAATGGTCTTCTATTCTTTTGTGGAAATGAAATTGCTTCTGCAGGACAGTAAACACTACAATTATCGCATCCAACCATGCAGTTGTAAGCATTCTTAACTTTTGACTTGTTTTTCTTAAAATCAAATTCAAAAACATTCCTTCCACATGTTGTAATGCACATCCCACAACCAATGCATTTCTTTTCATCAATTATTGGGTGCCACTTTATCTCTTTTCTGTCAATTCCCCGCCATTTTGAGAAATCAATCTTTGATAAAATCTTCCTTACTTTCGGATTTGAAATTCTGTAATAAACGCTTTTTCCTTCTCTTCTTGATGAGAGTATTCCCATGTTCTCTAGCTTTGCAAGCTGTATGGAAACAGTTGACTGCATTCTTTTAACATGTGGCACTATTTCACAAACACATTTTTCCTGCTTAAGCAGAAACCTAACAATTTTCAGACGGGTTTCATCAGACAATGCCGGCTCTGTGAATTTAATTCCGTAAAGCAATAAATATAAGACTAGAGGTGATAT
>CAYNRQ010000041.1:0-9670 GCA_964399875.1 uncultured archaeon | reverse complement strand
CGATTGCCTTGTTTGGAACCACCGGTCAGAGACCAGTGGAATTCTGATTTAAATAGATTTCATCAAAAAAATGGAATGTATCTACAAAAGAGAATACATTATATTATTGTTCTGGAAAGCTTAAAAACGTATTGTGGTGAAGTATAGAAATTCTTTTTAATTCTAAAGTCTAATAATTGAAGGGTTTCTTTGAGGCCTTTTGGTTTCTCCCCTCCTTTAAATGGAGGGTTTGTATGGTTTATCAAACAATTTATATCTCGACCATGGCAGGGCTTGTGAAACAGATGGGAGGCGCGATAAATTTTCACACCCACCTGGACAGAGCAGGAACATTGGATAAAAAATATCTGGAGCATGCAGGAATGGATCCAATGCAGGCATCTGCTTATCCGCTTGGAGTAAAACAGAATCTGACAGGCGAGCTTCATAAAGGTCCTGCATATAAGCCAGGGGATCTGAAAGAAAGAATGACTAGATTTCTAACAGTGATGGCAGATGAGTTTAACACGAAACAGGTCTTCTCCCTGATAGATACCACAGCAGATATAGGAACAGTTGCCTTCGAGACTGCCCTGGAAGTAAAAAAGGAAATAGCAGATAAAATAGACTTCCGGGTTGGTTCATATCCTATATTTGGATTCAAGGACAACGAGCCTGGGAGATGGAAGATCTTTGAGCAAGCATCAAGAGAAGCAGATTTTCTGGGCGCATTACCAGAAAGGGATGATAAACAGGGCCATGTAGGATACAAGGAACACCTGAGAAGGATACTGTGTCTTGCAGCAGAGCTGGAAAAACCAGTGCATGTGCATGTGGATCAGGCGAATGATCCTGGAGAGTCAGGGACAGAAGAGCTTGTGCATGCAGTTGATTACTGTGTGCCACCAGAAAAAAGACATAAGGACGGAAGGCCTATGGTCTGGGCTGTGCATTCCATATCACCATCAGCATATGACGATAAACGGTTTAAGGACATGCTTGACGGAATGCGTGAAACCCGTATAGGTGTTATATGTTGTCCAACAGCAGCAATATCCATGAAGCAGAAAAGAGTGATTTTCGCACCCACCCACAACAGCATTGCCAGGGTATGCGAGATGCTCGTGAAAAGAATACCAGTAGGGATTGGTTCGGATAATATAGAAGATGTGTTTGTTCCAACAGGAAGCCCTGATATATATGGCGAGGCTGCAAGGCTGAGTGATTACACAAGATTCTATGGGCCTGAGGTCTGGGCAAAGGTGCTTGCCGGGCAGGAACTCAATGAGATGGACCTGCATTCGATAAGCAAGGCCATTAACGGTGAAGGGGATTAAGGAGAATAGCAACTGCAAACTTCCTTTAGGCTTATCTATTTATTTGTACATTTGGGTATTATGTAATATGGAGTGATTATAATGAGCAAAATAAGGTGTCCCATAGTTGCATTTTTAGGGCATGTTGATCATGGCAGGTTTAGTTAGGCACATGTCTAATTAGCCCAGAAAGACAACACTGCAAGACAAGATCAGGGGAACCGCTATAGCCAAGGGAGAGCCCGGGGCCATAACACAGCACATCTCCTCCAGCTACATACCATTCGATGTTTTTGTTGGTGTGTGCGGAAAACTCTTGGACAAGCTTAAAATAAAACTGGATATACCTGGTCTGCTTTTTATAGATTCCCCGGGCCATGAGGCCTTCACCACCCTGAGGAAAAGAGGCGGGGCCATAGCTGATCTGGCTGTTCTTGTTGTTGACATCAATGAGGGTTTCCAGCCGCAGACAGAGGAAAGCCTTAATTATCTAAGACAGTTCAGGACACCGTTTGTTGTGGCCCTGACCAAGATTGACCGGTTGTTAGGATGGAACCCCAAAGAGAATGCATGCTTCTTCGAGACTCTGGAAAACCAGAGCCAGAGAGTCCAGGATGAACTGGAGGAAAAACTCTACAAAACAGTGGGCCAGCTGACATCCAAAGGGTTTCAAGCCGAAAGGTATGACAGAGTCTCTGATTATGCAAAACAGGTTGCCGTAGTCCCTGTGTCAGGCATCACAGGCGAGGGTGTTCCGGACCTCTTGATGGTTCTGGCCGGTATCACAGAAAGATATCTTAAGGGTGGCCTGGAAGTCAGGGAGGGGGAAGGCAAGGGAACCGTTCTGGAAGTTAAGGAATACAAGGGCCTTGGTGTTACAATAGATGTTATACTTTATGACGGTGAGATAAAGAAGAACGATTACCTTGTTATTGGAGGTATGAGGAAGGATGAAAAGATAATTAAAACAAGGGTAAAGGCATTGTTAAAACCACAGCCCCTGAAGGAGATAAGGACAGAAAAAAACTTCCAGCAGGTTGATTCTGTTCATGCGGCTGATGGTATTAAAATAGCTGCTCCGGGCCTTGAGAATGTTCTTGCAGGTTCGCCGCTAAGGGCGGTGAGGAATGAAAAACAGATCCAAAATGCTGAAGAAGAGATCCTGAAAGAAGTGGAAGAGGTAGAGATAGAAACTGAAAAAGAAGGTGTTTTCATAAAGGCAGATACCTTGGGAAGCCTGGAAGCCCTGGTAAAAACACTGAAAGGGATGGGAATGCCCATAAGAAAAGCCATGGTTGGTGATGTGAATAAATCCGATATACTTGAGATCAGGACTTTGGAAGATCCCCTCATGTTTGCATTCAATGTAAAGGTTCCTGATGAGGTTAAGAAACTGGCAAAGGACAACCGAATTGGTCTGTTCAGTTCCAATGTTATATATAAACTTGTGGAAGACTACAAGAAATGGATGCAGGATAAAAAGAAAAGGGCAGAAGAAAAATTGCTAGAGAGTGTTACACGCCCTGGAAGAGTCCGTGTTCTTAAGGGATTTGTATTCAGGCAGTGCAAACCAGCTGTTTTTGGTATAGAGGTTGTAAAGGGTACTGTAAAACCTGGATATAAACTCAAACTAAAGGGCAAGATTGTTGGTGAGATCAAAGAGATACAATCCAGGGGTGAAAACATAAAGGAAGCGGCAATAGGTGAAAGGGTTGCTCTTTCTATGGACGGCATAACAATGGGCAAAGATATAAAAGAAGGTGATGTTCTGGACAATCACCTCAGGTCACAGGACTTGGAAAACCTGGAAAGAATAAAAACCAGGCTAAGGCCTGATGAAAAGGAGTTGTTAGAGGAGATGGGAAATGGCTGATTTCTTTAATCATTGGTTTCTTTTATCATTGATTGGTGCACCCGAGCTATGGTCAATTCTGATCATATTTTTTGTTATTTTTTATATAGGAATGAAGGTTCTGAAAAGGGAAAAAAGAAAGAAAATGAAGAAATTTTTATGGGTTGTAATCCCGACTCTTCTCGCTGTTTTCTTGATTGTGCATGGAATGAAATTCTTTACTGGTATACCAAGGCCATGCACACCGTGCTCTTATGATGCTGTGGACTGCAATCCGTATTGTCCGCATGATTCAGGGTTTCCCTCAGGGCATGCTGCTGTGATATTCTCTGTTTTCACTTCTGGTTTATTGGTATCAAGGAGAAAGGCAGGAATGCCCCTGGTTGTGGTGCCTTTGCTTGTGGCTGCATCAAGAATTATGCTTGGTGTGCACAATCTTCCTGATGTCGTTTTTGGCTCGATTCTGGGGATGCTGATAGCCCTTATTGTGTGGGGTCTGGAAAGGGAAAAAATGGGCCTTTTTAAGGCCAACAGCTAATTTTGGATTAAACTGGCAAATAACAGCACAAAGCGGCTAACCGAAAGCTTTATACCCGAGAGAAGGGGACACATTCCCCCTCTCTAAGGGATTACTTACCCCTTTAATGGCAAATAACAGCACAAAGCGGCTAACCGAAAGCTTTATACCCGAGAGAAGGGGACACATTCCCCCTCTCTAAGGGATTACTTACCCCTTTAATGGCAAATAACAGCACAAAGCGGCTAACCGAAAGCTTTATAAACCCTAATATGTCACTATTAAATAGTGACAAAGGTTAATATGAAAAAAGAAATAATGCTCAAGAGAATGGGGATAATGAGAAACAGACTCTATATAGACAGGAATAAAATGGGGGTAAGCGAACTGTAATTGACATAGAGGTGACAACATGAAAATACTAAAACTTGCTCAAATGGTGAAAGGGCTCTATGAAGGGCCTGTGTTAGGAGAAATGGATAGCAAAAGGGGTAAAGCTACAGAAAATCCTGTGACAGATTCTATAGGAAGGTTTGTCAAAAGAAAGGTCAAGGAAAGAGCACTTAGGATGGGCAGGAAATATATTCATGGATTTAGAGATAGAATTCCAATAGCATATGATTATTTTTCAAACAGGGCAGGAGACCTTTATGTAAGAAACATTGTAAGGAATTTCCTTAGCGATAAATACGGTGATGTGCGGATACATGATGTTCCATTAGCAGATCTTAGGAAAAGAGGAGCAGTGGCAATGGAGTACAGGGGTGATATATACACACCAAGGATCAGTGACATTCCTGGCATGTTTGGTGTGGATTACAGATATGTGGTAAAGGCCTCAGGAAAGAACAATTTTTCATTCAACAGGGATGTGAAGAATTACCTGACACTGCACGAGATTGGTGAATACAGATACAAGAGTCTGTACGGCATAGATGAACTAAGCGATGAGGACCATGCCCGGTACGAGGCCATTTTATTAAAGGCGCTTAGATATCTGGGAGGTACAGGAGATGAAAGGGCTGAGGATATATACAAGGCAGGAATAGCATACCACAGTATGAGAGATGAAGCGGATCCATTCTTAAAGCTAACCAGGAAATATGATAGTGAAATGGGTATGGATAGAATAAAGTTCAGAAGAGATGTCCTTGGAATGGCCGCCTGAGGAGGATATGTATGGTTGGATACGGTTCCAATGCGATGCAGAGGTTGTATGATGAAGGTGTTGTTGGCAGGAGGATGCATGCAAAAAAACAGTTTACAGGCACCAGAAAGTATCCATTTATCAGTTTTGTTGATTTGGATAGATACGGCATAAAACTGCCTATGCATTATTTTCTTTATAAAATATGTTCAGCAATTCCTGTGAAACCAACAGAAGAAAGAGATACTCTTTCCTCATTGCTTGTGGGTGGTTTAGTAGATTTGGGAAAAACAGCCTTTGGACAGTTATCTAATATTGAATCTAGAGCCGTGTTTCCTAAGATTCTGATATGGTATGATTATGCAAAGCATTCATCCAAAGTAGACGAGATCTACACAGTTGAATGGCAGCCGCCAAACCCGGCCAGCCCAAAGCGTGAATTGCCAATATACCTTAAAACGTCTGGTGGGCCTGATCCGTCTAATCTTATGCTTGAAAATGCAATAAATTATATAATAAACAGTCCGAATGTAAGGGGTTTTAGAGGCAGAATACATTCCCCCTTTGAAAATTCCCAGTTAATTGGAAGGTATCGTGATGAACGTTTCCACGAAGTTGCCCTGGATAAAATAACAAGAGGGGACTTTAAGAAATTCGTAGAGCCTGGACGTTTCGATCACTATCCTGTAAGGGATGATACATGGAGAGTGCAGCAAAAAGGCAGGATATGGAATGGTGCAAACTGGGTATATACAGCTGGTACTGTAACCATGACCCTGCCTGTAGGCGGTACAAACTATACTATAAGGAGATACAAAAGGCCTGGCTGCCTGAGTATGTGGTGGTATTGGTTTGTATTTGATAAGATATATGACTTTGTAGATATGTTCTTTGATCCAATACAGGAAATGAGCTACAAATATCTAACAAAGCAGTCGCAGCAAGAATTCGTAAGAAACGAATATAAAATGATTGCAGGAATAGCAAGGTCATGCTTTGATAACAAGAGCAGGCTTGACCTGGCCTATGATCTTAAAAACTGATTATTTTTTGTTTTCTGCATTAATCTCAAGAACATATCTTGCAGGCCTCCTGGGTTTGTATATCTTCCATGTGCTGGGTCTTAAAAGGCTTATTGGTGGTACGTTGTGGATTGCATCTACAACCTGCATACTCTCGTCCAGGAATATCAGATCCAGGGGGAACTTCATAAAGAGCATCCATATTCCGTATTTTCCAGTCTTTGGGAATTCTATTAAAAGGCCATGGAACGGGGCAAGGGTTTTTTTAAACATAAGGCCTTTGGTCCTCTTCCACCATGTATCAGCAACTTCAACAAAAAAGTTTCTATTTCTGATTTTTAGCAATTTCATAAGCTTCGCCTTTTACTATGCGGCTATGCTCACTCTTCGACTGAGCTTTTAATTCACCCAACTGATCCTTTATATCCCTTGCTGTTTTTGGGCCTATAATCCTTTCCAAGCTCTGCAGTGGGATCTTTCTCAGCCTGGCCATGGTCTGAATACCTGAGTTGAAAAGGGTTCTGGCCCTCACCCTTCCCACACCCTTTAATCTGATCAAAGGAAGCAGCTCTTCCTTGACACCATACTTTACTCTTATCCTTGTTTTCCTTATATCCTTCAGAATATTCATGTGGCCTAAGAGAAGGCCCAGCTCTTGTGCGGAGTAGAGAAGCCAGTCTGCTGTTTCCAGCCTTGCCCTCAATTCACCCGGTGTTATTCCAAAATCCTCGAGCAGTTTGTCCTCACCTGACTCCTCTGTCCACTGCCTGAACATATGTGCTGTTTTTAGTGATTTAAGGTACTCATCATAATTCAGATCCCAGGGATTGGGCGGCTTCTCCAAAAGGCATTCCTCTTCCCTTGCTACAATATCGTTTATTGTTTCAAAATCTGATTTTCTCAGGGACAGGAGGGGCTTCATCTCTATGGTGCTGGATATTGTGTGCAGCAGGCCAAAATCCGTTATTCCCCTTTCCCTTGCCATGTCCAGATTCTTGATTAGATAATTGGCTGTCAGGGGATCTATGTAAAGCTCTGATACCCTTTTACCGATTCTCGTTGGTTTTAACACAGAATCCTTTTTCTGGATCAGGCTGGCTGCTGTCCTGAATTCTGTATCCATTTTCTCTGAATCCGCTGTTGAAATGAATTTGAAACCCTCTAATTGATTTAGGACATTTTCAAGTATAGCATTCAGCCTTGGCATATCTCTGTACTGATAGGCATAGAATGTTTTGGAAAAAAAATCAAAAAGCTCTTTCTTTGTTCTTGTTACCTCAGATGCTATCAAGGCCAGAACATGTGTTCTGAGGACAGGTTCCACACCAAGCTTGGAGTATATTTTTTCTGGTTTGCCGTTTATGTAGTTCTCCCATGCATACTCTGCCTCTGCCCTGTTCTTAGGAAGGAGAATGGCTTCTCCCTCTTTGTCAAATTGCGGCCTTCCTGCCCTTCCGCACATCTGCTGTATCTCTAACACAGGTATGTAATCCATTCCCCTAAAAGAACTAAATCTCTTAAGATCCCTTATTATGACCCTATAAGCAGGGAGGTTGATGCCAGCGGCCAGGGTGGGTGTTGCACATATGGTTTTTATCAGACCACTCTTGAATGAATCTTCAATTAAACTCCTTTGCTTGTTTGTCAGTCCTGCATGATGAAAAGCGGTTCCCATTTTAATACATCTCGAAAGCCTTTCGCACTGCCTGGTTGGATATTCAAGTATATGCAGAATCTTGTCTGATAGCTCTGATAATGCCTCTAATTCCCCTGGCTTTAATTTGGTTTTTATCTCCTTTCCTACACTCTCTGCTGCTGATTCTGCGCCCTTTCTTGTATTTATGAATACCAGAGCCTGTTTTTTCCTTGAAAGGGTGCGGTGAACAAGCTCGAACAATGGGCTTTGTTTTTTATCTATCTTCATGGTTTTGTTTGGTATGAAGTTTAGCTTTCCATCAAAACATATCCCACTATATAATTTTACTGGCCTCCATTCCGATTTCATGTGGTTTGCTCTAAGCCATTCAGCAAGTTCCTCGTGATTGCTTATGGTTGCTGACAATGCAAGTATTGTGGGGTTTGCAACCTGGCTTAATCTGGTTAAAACAATCTCCAGGGTTGGCCCCCTGTCAGGAGAATCAAGAAGGTGGATCTCGTCTGCAACAACGAGGCCGATCTGGTTTATCCATGGTATACCGTGCCTTAATAATGAATCAAGCTTTTCGGATGTTGCAATTACAAAATCATAATCAGAAAGCCATGGGTCAGAACGGTCAAGATCGCCTATACTGATAGCGACCTTTATGCCAAGAGGTGCGTATTTTCTCTTGAACTCCTCATACTTCTCAGATGCCAGGGCTCTTAAGGGAACAATATAAACAACCTTCTTTCCCTGCTTTATTGTTTTTAAAGCAACCATTTCTGCAACCATTGTTTTGCCGGATGCTGTTGGCGCAGCAACAACAAGATTCTTATCCTCAAAAAGGCCTGCCTTAACAGCCTTTTCCTGAACAGGATTCAGTTTTTCGAGGTCTGATAAGTTAAGAACCTTCTTAATGATATCTTTCTCCATAAGAAATAACTTAAAAACAAAATAATAAATTAACATCATATGAGTGATATATTTCTCAGAAAAACACAGGACAGGTCAGGATTCGCAAGGCATGTGCTGAAGAAGTTTAAGGATAGTTTTTCTGAAAAGAAGGTGCTGGTAAAACCAAATATAGTCTCGTATGAATCATATCCAACAACAACACATCCTGATGTTGTGAGGAATGTTCTTGAGATTCTGGAAGGGTATGGTTGTGAGATTATAGTGGCTGATGGTCCTGCTCAGAACGCGGGTGATATAGAAAGGATTGTTGAGAATCATCCCATAAACAGGGTGTGCAAGGACTTTGGATTAAGGCTTCTTAATCTGCACAAGTTTGAATTCAGGAATGTAAAAACAGACTTTGGTTTTTCTATAAAGATATCTGTTCTGCCATACCAGGTTGATTACATAATCTCCCTTCCTGTTTTAAAGACCCATCCGAACACAGATTTAACAGGAGCTCTGAAAAACCAGTTTGGTTTGCTCTGCGCCAAGGACAGGCACAATCCTTCAAAGGATCTTCACCAGGTAATAGCTGCTATAAACAAGGAAATAAAGGTGGACCTGTTTATAGTGGATGGCATTGAGACGTACAGAAATGCAAACGAGGAAAGATGGGGCGGGGTAAGGGTATATCTTGGCTATATGCTTGCCGGAAAAGACCCTGTGGCCCTGGATTCTTGCGGCCTCTGGTTGTTAAAGGGGATCGATGCTGGATTAAACAATAAAAAACTTATGGATATAGAACATATTGTATACGCAGAAAAATTGGGTGTTGGCTCAAGCGAATACAAAACTTTAAAGATTTAGGTGTCTCCCATGGTGGAGCTGGCGAGGGCAAAGGTTTACGTTTCTGGAATTGTGCAGGGTGTTTTTTTCAGGTCAAGTACAAGGAGCATGGCCAATATGTATGGTGTGAAGGGATGGGTCAGAAATACCACTGATGGTGGAGTGGAAGCTGTTTTTGAGGGAACCAAAGAGGATGTAGAGAAGATGATTGAGTACTGCAGAAAGGGGCCTGTTAGTGCAGCAGTAAGAATGGTTAATGTGAAATGGGACAAATACAAAGGGGATCTTAAAGGTTTTGAGATAAAGGAGTAATATCATTTAAGGTTTTTAAGTTCCTTTCTTGGCATGTATATATCCGCATTCCTTGCAGATAAAGGCCTCAAATTTTGGACCTGATGATACAAGGCTTTTAAATCAGAATTCCACCGGTCTCTGACCGGTGGTTCCAAACAAGG
>CAYNRQ010000040.1:0-9711 GCA_964399875.1 uncultured archaeon | reverse complement strand
AGCGATTACCTTGTTTGGAACCACCGGTCAGAGACCGGTGGAATTCTGATTTAAAGATCATAGCAAATTTAAGATCGCCAATACCAGCGTTCACACTATCATTCTTATAGTTTGATGCAAAAGTAACATAGTTATATGTCTTGGCTGATATTCTGTCATCGTCAAGAAAAATGACATCAACATATTTGTCTCTCCAGAACCTTCTTCTCCAAAACATGGTTCCTGCCGGAGATTTATATCTTCTTACTGTCATTTTTACCACTAATGCAGTTAAAACATATATAAAATTAAGGTACGGGCTTAGGCAACGAAATCGACACCCAATACCCTTTCTATCTCTTTCTGCTTCTCGACAGTGTATGTCTTTTCTGGACCGTATATCTGAGATGACTTGACACCAGTTACTATTAGCATGGCTCTTATTGTGTCTCCAAGCTCCTTGATTATCTGTGCTCCCCAGATTATCTTTGCATCTGTATTGATCTTTGTTGAAACACCTTCTACTATTTCCTGGCATTCCTTTATTGTGATATCTGAACCGCCTGAAACATTTACTAGAGCGCCTACAGCACCTTCTATGTCCACATCTAGCAGAGGATTATTAAGTGCTTTCTCTACTGATTCCAATGCCCTGTTTTCTGTATCTGATTCTCCCATTCCTATCATTGCTAGTCCGCCTGAACCCATAACAGCTCTTATATCAGCAAAGTCAAGGTTCACAAGCCCTGGTTTTGTTATAAGCTCTGCTATTCCCTTAACAGCATTTACAAGAATTTCATCAGCAACTTTAAATGCTGTTGTAACTGAAACGTCTGGTACTATTTCCAGTAGTTTGTCATTCGGTATAACAATCAGTGTATCTACAACCGACTCTAGATTTTCTAAACCCTCCTGAGCATTCTTGGTTCTTTGTCTTCCTTCCATTGTAAATGGCAAGGTTACTATACCGACTGTTAAGGCACCTACCTTCTTTGCGATATCAGCAACTATAGGACCTGCTCCAGTGCCTGTGCCGCCACCAAGGCCACAGTCAACAAAGACCATATCCGCACCCTCTACTGCTTTCTTTATATCATCCTTTGATTCCTTTGCTGCTTCTCTTCCTATCTTTGGATCTGCACCTGCTCCTAATCCACCTGTCAGTTCCTTTCCTACAAGAACCTTTCTGTCTGCATCCGTGTAAAGAAGATCCTGGGCGTCTGTGTTGATTGCTATAGTTTCTGCACCTACAATGCCTACCTGCATTAATCTAGAAACAGTGTTACCCCCTGCACCACCAATGCCGCAAACCCTGATTTCCGCTTTCCTTGATTCAAGAATTTTTCTTAGCTCATCATCCATTCCGGCGTCCCTGGGCATTTGTGTGTCGCTTCTCTGTAAGGCTGTATCAACAATAGAGTTAGTATCTACCATTCAATCCCTCCTGATTTAAATATCAAATCAAAGATTTTGATTTTGATCGCCAAAATCTAAAATTCTTCACAAGAATATCTATAAAAGTAAGATTTTTAAACCTTTGCTTCAGAAAAATTTGGACTCATACAAACTTTACGTCCTTTATCACAGGAATCCATTTGATTATTACTTTCTTTAGCAGATCCTTTACTGGCCTGTGTTCTGGTTTATCTAGTTTCTTTTCTGTTTTTATGGATAAGACGCCTTCTTTTAACTCTGTTTTGGCCTCTATGTTGTAATAATCCACCAAGGCATTTGCTTTTTCCAGGGTGTTTGTAAGTTTTTTGACAATCCTTAGTTTGTAATTCAGTTCCTTGCCTGCCAGGGGGTGATTGAAATCCACCCTGACCCTTCCTCCAGAAACAGACTGTATCTTGGCCTGTCTTCCGTCTATTTCTAAAAATATACCAGGAACAGGATTTATCTTATTGCGGGTAAACTGTGCCAGAGGGACAATCTTGATCAGCTTTGGGTTCCTTCTGCCAAAGGCCTCGTCTGGTTTCACATTGAATTCCTTTTCCTCTCCAATCTCCATGTCTTTTAACTGTTTTTCAACACCAGGTATTGTCATGTGCGCACCAATTACTACAAGGCCTGGGCCGTATTTCTGTTTTGGATTGAAAACGCCCTCTTTCTTGGCCTCTTCAGCAGAGGTGAGGTCAAAAATCTCATTAGTGCCCACAACCCTGCCTACAAAGTCTATCTCAACAAAGTCGCCGTTTTTCATGTTTCTCTCCCGAGGGTCTCTTCGTGGAAGCGAAAGCTCCTGTGAAGAAAGGCTCCTGCAAAGGTCAGGTGTTAACAAAGCACTGAGTTAATTGCATGTCTGAGCCTTTGTGCCCGAGGTCTTTATATTTTATGCGAACAGCTTTTAAAGATTTCTTTTATTGAAGCTTTTATCAATATTAGATAATCTACTCCATTTAGTAAAGGCTCTAATAAAGTGGCAGGAATGGGTCATATACTGTATGTGGGAAGAAGCCACCCAGATAAGCAATAAGGCATGTACTGATAATAAAGATAAGGAAACACAAAAACCTGTATCTGTTGCCTAGGGAATGTTTTTTCTTTGTTCTGAATAAGAAAATGAATATTATGGATAACAGGATCATTCCTGTGTTTGCAACAAGGTTGGAATAACCTACAGCGTTTAAAGAGAAAACTGCTGTTATAGGGAACAGCAGGATTATGCCGGCTGGTGTTATGACATCAAGGAACAGGTGAGATGCATAACCAAGGGCAATGCCCCTTGTTTGCTCTTTGTTTTTTGTTATGTAGTAGAATATCCAGGCAACCGTGGCAAGGAACAGGGGGGTATGAATAAGGCCCCTGTGGGTAAAAGGAAAAACAGTATCCAAGAGATTGAAGACTATGTCCAGATCAACAGCTATACCTGCTATTGCTGCAGGAAGCTTTGGGAGCTTCAGGATGTAGGCCAAGGCCAATGCAAAGAAAAGATGTGTTGGCGCTAACATATTATTAATTAAGAATAGCTGTAATTTAAAATAAGATTGTTATTATTATCCCACATAGATAGTTCATCACCGTTGTTATTCCAGATCGCATGGTTCTTGCCCCAGTACAGATGTGTTTCATTGTTTATTCCCGGGCCTGTGTGCAGTGTTATTTTTGTTTTTTCCGGGACTGTAATATCCGGGAATGTATATGTGTTGTTTGCCTTGTCCTTGAGGATAAAGCCGTTAAGGTTTACAGGGTAGGTGCAGGAGTTCCTGAAAACTATGTATTCATCATTGGTGTTGAGGTTATCGTTTCCTTTTGCATTGTAATGAAAATAGAAGATTCCTATACAAAAAGCATCCTTTATTGAAAATGCCCATATACCAATATTATTTTCTTTGGCACTGCTTTCTGCTTCCAGTAATAGATCATGGTATTTTTCATCTTGTTCTATCATGTAGATTGTTGCATATCCTTTTTTAACCAGTTCCAGATTTACCAGAGTAGAATCTATGTGGATATACCTTAAAAGCCTGCCATACTTATCTTTGTCTTCTTTATTTTTTTCAAGAAGAACTGTTTTACCTTCTATAAGGTCTTTAAGGAATTCAGTGGATTCCCTGTAATAATACTGGCCTTTCTCAGGGGTGTTGATACCAAGAAGTCGTATCATTTCACCGGTTTCTATCTCTACTGTGTCGCCGTCTATAACCCTCGCAACAAAGGCCTCTGTTCTTTCGGCTTCGTTTGGTTCTATAAAAAGACCTGTAAAAACAGACAGGTATATGGATGGAAAGATTATAAGGACAATAAACACGGCATAGGTCATTTTCATGAAAAAATATAACAGTGTTATATTTATAAATCCCGGATTCAATTAATCCTTGTGATATTGTGAAACCCCTTTGTGAGCTAATATCAACAGATATCCTGCCTGCTGTCAGGGCCATGATTGCAAAGAAACTTATAGAGAACTATGGCCTTTCCCAGAAGCAGACAGCTGAAAAATTAGGTACAACGCAGCCGGCGGTTTCGCAGTATAAAAGAGATATAAGGGGATACAAAACAGGGATATTCAAAGAGAGCCCTGAGTTAATGAAAATGGTTAATTCTATTGCCAAGAGCATGGCCTCTGGTGAGATGAGCAAAGCGCAATCAACGGTCTTTTTTTGTGAGATATGCAAACATATAAGATTTGGTGGTATTGGCTGCAGATTGCACAGGGAATCAGACCCATCCTTAGAATCCTGCGAGGTATGCTTTGAAAATGAGCACCTTTATGGGAAAAAACCGGGAAAAAAATCAAAGACCGAAAAAGAAAAAATTAACATAAAACCATTAAGCAAATTCTAGATGTAACCTGCCGTCCTTGAATTCCTTGTTTGTTATTCTGAATTGTTCCGGCTTTGTCAGTATCTTGAAATAGGCCTTGTCTCCAGCTATTGCTTTCACTTCTATAGAATTTTCCAGTTCTTTTATCTCTACATCATTCAGGGATTTAACACCAGGAACATCCATATCAACAACAACCCTAGAATCCAGCCTCCTTATATCTGTCTTTGGCTCTTCTGTGAACCTTGGTGTTGGAAGCGGTTTTTCTCTTTTTTCCGGAATTTCTTTTTTAAAGAAAATACCACTTGGCTTTTCCTTTGGTGTCCTCTGCTTTAAAAAACCAAACATTAATTTCTTTTGTTGTCTTTTAGATCCTATCTGTTTTATGATCTCATCCATCACCTTCTCTTTTTCAACATTGCCGTATGTCTTAACAGATATCCTTGGTTTCTGACCCCCTGTTCTGATTATCCTTATAGAAAATCCTTTTCTGTTCATGGGCGGTTTCTGTTTTCTTATCTCCTTGAGCTCTTCTTTGCTCAGGGTCTTGAACCATGGTGACAGGTCAAAAGCCTCAAATTCTTTCTGAAAAGATTTGTCCATTTCTCTCATCTCTCTTCTTATCCTGGAAAAAACATTATCAAACAGACTGCAAAAACCTTCACCCTTCTTGTATCCGCATCTGGGGCAGAAATTCCAGTCACTGCTCAGTTTTGTTCCACATCTAGGACAATTGGTCATGAGGCCTCGCCAATTAATTATTGGTGATGAAAATACTAATATTTAATTCTTTGCTCTTATGTCAGATTTGAAATCAGAAGTTGTTTTGCAGAATTTAACAGAGATGTTCAGGATATGAATATAATTAATTCCAAGAATATAAATTATAAAAATAATTCTAATCATGGTTTCTCCAGCCAGGGTGTGCTTAATATGCAAGGGTGGCCGAAACCTTTGTGGCCACTCTCCGTGCCCTCTGCTTCCCAGGTTTAATGTAGAGAAGAATCTAAAAGATAGGATTTCCAAGGAGTTCTTTGGGCCTGGAATATCAGTGTTTGTTGGGAGATATGGATATCCGGATGTTTTTGTAGGCCCACTGGGAGCTTTAGATAACGAAAACATAAATAAATTAGACAACTCTAGGCAGTGGTTTGGTATGGAATATCATGAAATTGTTAAATTTCGCTCTATGCTTTTGAGATCCAAACAAAAGGAAAATGTATTTTCAAGATCAAGATTTGTTTGCGATGTCCAGGAGCTGGCTCTGGCTTCAAAGCCGGCTGATATTGAGATGTCTTTTAAAAAGAATCCTGTCTACAGGGTGTCTTTTTCTGAGGTGGTTCAGCCCATGGGCCCCTCAGCATCCCTGGAAAAGCTCAGGATCACAGAAAACCCCAGGATACCTAGAAAGGTGGACAGTGTTGTTTCAGATGAACTTAAGGCCGGGCAGGCAAGTTTTATGTTATATAAATCTGGTATGGATGTAAATAAAATCAGCACAATATTAAGTTCAGGCGTGCTTGGTTTGGAAAAAAACAAAAAACTGGTTCCCACAAGATTTGGCATTACGGCAGTAGATGATATTATAGCAAAGGAATTGTTAAAGAGAGTAAGAACCTACAATTCTGTTAACAGTTATATGGTTTTCGAGTCTACTTATTTGGATAACCATTTTGTTATACTGATGATGCCGGGCAGTTGGGAATTCGAGAATTTTGAGGCATGGGCACCGGGTTCTATGTGGTCCCGGAGTCTGAAGAAAACTGAAATTCTGGAGGAATACGAACCGTTTAAGGGAAGGACAGGATATGCAGAATTAGAAGGCGGAGGTTACTACGCAAGCAGAATAAGTGTGATCAGAGCTTTGGAAAAAATGAAGAGGCAGGCCAAAGTTGTTGTTTTCAGAGAGGTCTATGAAGGATATATTCTGCCTCTCGGAGTGTGGGTTGTGAGGGACACTGCTATGAATGCCTTTAATAACAAGTCCGTGATATTTAACACTAAAGAGGAAGCTTTGAGATACTGTGATTCTAGGTTAAGAATCCCTGTGAAGGAATACATCCAAAAAAGCAAAATCCTGAGGCAAAAAAGACTGAGCGATTTCTAGTCACAAAAACATCAAGGTGCGGGCCTGTTTTTCTGCCCAGAGATAATCATCTTCTGCGGGTTCTGGTAGCTCCAGTTTTTTACCCTGTCCAGAAAGAACAAAAGAATAAACATCCTCAGGCAATGCTTCCGCATGTGCAGGCATGTTCCCTTTATAATCAGTTTCGTCCATTATCATCATCTATGTATTTATGATAATTCCACCCGATCCTCTGGCAGCAAACTTGTGTATTACATCTGCTATAGAATTAAGGATTCCCTGGGCTTCTCCCATATCTATCTTTATGTGTTCCGGCTCCAGTATCTCAATACTGGACGGCCCGTAGTTCATGGCAAGAACAACCAATTGTTCATAGGTTTCTGTGATAAGTTCTAATTCCACGATCTGCGAATACGCAACATCAATATTTGGAAACGGCTTCTTAACTTTGTTTGTCTCCTTGAAATCTTTTTTGTAAATAATGGTTTTCTTCTCTTTTTCCATCTTTTCTATGTGTTTTTTAAGGGCTGACTCAGCGAATTCCTTTGAAACAGCCATAACCTCTATCATCATTAGGCTCTTTATCCATCCTTCCTTCATCTTCTTAGCAATCTTTTCGTCTGTTATTTCTTTTTCCATACATTTTTCTTTACCCCATGTTTTAAATATTTGCTATCACTTCACCCACTTCAAGCCCGCCAGTTTGATTCTGTAACCGCATCTGGGGCATCTCTCTTTGATTTCTCCGATGCCATAGCCGTTCCTCTTTATTATCACAGCCTTGCAATTGGGACAGTACGTGGATTCCCTAGGATTTGGGACGTTCCCAACATAAATATAATGCATTCCGTTCTTATCTGCAATCTTTGCAGCCATTTCCAGGGTTTCAGCTGGTGTGAATCTCACATTCTGGAGTTTATGATACGGAAAGAACCTTGAGAAATGTATAGGTGTCTCAGGTCCAAGTTTTTTCTTCACCCATTGCACAAGCTTTGTTATCTGCTTTATACTGTCATTGTATTCAGGGATGACAAGATTGGTAATCTCAATCCATACATTTTTGCTTTTATAGATCTCCAATACCTTTTTCATGGGTTTCTCACTTGGAACGTCACAGAGCTTCTGATAGAACTTTATGTCTCCCTTTAAATCGACATTTATGGCATCCAAAAACCCTGAAATCCTTTTTGCTGGCTCAGGGTTTGTATAACCATTAGAAACCCAGACATTGTAAAGGCCTTCTTTTCTTGCAAGCCTCATAACTTCAAGATAAAATTCTATAGCTATGGTTGGTTCTGTATAAGTGTAGGCTATGCCTGGTAGATCTTGTTTCTTGGCTATTTCTATGATTCTTTCTGGCGTTGTTTCCTCTCCGCATATTTCTCCTCCAAGAGGATGCGAGATTTCCCAATTCTGACAGAAAGAACAGGACAGGTTACAGCCTACAGTGGCTATTGAAAGGCACTTTGTACCCGGGGCAAAATGGAATAGTGGTTTTTTCTCAATAGCGTCTACTGCCATGGAGCATAGTTTTCTATATACCAAAGAATAAAGAGTGCCTTCCTTGTTCATCCTGACACCACATTTTCCTTTTTCACATGATTTTAAAAAACAGAAATGAGGGCACAATTGACACTGAACTGCTTTATTTTTCATTTTTTTATAAAACATTGCCTCTTTCATACAATCACTTTAAAATATAATTTTGTATAATTAATGTAAAACAGCTTAAAAAAACTGCAGAAGCTGTTAAATATGTGAGGCCACAGGTGTAATTGAAGCGGCTTCACACCAATATTAACGCTCCGGTAGCTTAGTGGTACCTCCCTCACAACCCACCCGATGCAAGCTGGGTCTACCACCTGCGTGGAGTGGGTTGTGGGGCAGGCGGTTAAAAGCAGTTGTTTCGTAAACAACTGACATCGGTTCGATGGGCTGACGGAAAACCGTATGCCTGAAAATCCGGTCCGGGGCTTGGTCTCCAGAGATATGATTTATAAACATATAACTAATAATTGGATATAGTCAGGGGCCATGGTGTAGTTACCGGGTCTTTACAAGAAGCCTTTGCCTGAAGGAACAGACGGCTTAAATGATTGCACCATGCCGTCAGCCTTTTGGCCAGGCCTCGCGAAAGCATGAAAAGTCTCGGCTACAATGGTCTAGCATTGCGGCTTTGGGTGAGCCTCTCTTCACAGGAGCTTTCGCTTCCACGAAGAGAAAGGGAGGGGTTCAAAAACAGCCGCCGACCTGAGTTCAAGGCGCAGGCGGGGTGTAATCCCTGCTGACGCACTACTATCCCTTAAATTGAAGGCAAGGATACAGCAGTTAATGCGCAAACAAATCTCAGTGGCCCCATAAACATTAATGAGTGAAAAGATTGATAATAGAACATAAACATTCAAGAAAATTATAAAATAAGGAGGGACGGAATGGTTTCAGAAAAGGAGTGCCTCTTTTGCAGGATAGTAAGAAACGAGATTCCGGCAAAGAAAGTATTTGAGGATGAAAAGGTATTGGCCTTCCTGGATATAAATCCAAGGAACCCTGGACACACGCTGGTTATTCCAAAGAAGCATTATGAAACAATACTGGATATACCAGAAGCCGAGATAGGTGATCTGTTCAAGACAGTGAAAAAGATATCAGCCATGATCAAGAACGGCCTTAATGCACAGGGGATTTCCATATCCCAGAGCAATGGAAGCGTGGCAGGCCAGGTAGTTGCGCATATGCACGTTCATGTAATTCCAAGATTCGTAACAGAAGGTCCGGTGGGTCTGGAGGGGATCCTTCCTGTAAAGAAGCTGGATGAAAAGAGCATGGACAAGATAGTAGATACAATAAAGAATGCAAGAGCAGGAAAACCCAAAACAAAACCAAAAGAAGAGGACAAAGCTAAAGCGCCCCAAAAGGAAGATGAATTTGAAGAGGTGGATGATATAAACTTTGATTTTTAGGTGCTTCCTGTTTGCAAGGAATATCTTATTTATTTAAATGGTCATATATATAATGCCCATGCGACCGTGGTCCAATGGTAAGACTCAGGCCTTCCAAGAGCCTTTCTTTCAGAAAGAAGGTTTCCAAGAAAGCCTGCTATCCGGGTTCGAATGCCGAGGCGGGGTTGTGTCTTGTCTCTTCACATGTCTGCAAAGGCAGAGATGAAGACTTCGGGCGCTGACGCAATTGCACCCCTCCTAGGCCTCACCAATCCACATGCAATAAAACGCAAGGGATTGAATCGGATTTCCCGGCGGTCGCATTTTATTCAAAACAAATATTGGATGAAAACGTATAGTGTTTCGTCAAATGTTAAGCTGCTGCATATCTCAAACGGTTAATTGATTAGCTCCTTACCACCAGTCACACACAATTGGTTA
>CAYNRQ010000039.1:0-9870 GCA_964399875.1 uncultured archaeon | reverse complement strand
CCTTGTTTGGAACCACCGGTCAGAGACCGGCGGAATTCTTATTTAAATACTATTACTTATATATAAATAATATCTTGGTGTTCTTATGACAAAGATACAGGTTATAGAGAGACCTAAATTGAAAAACCCTATTCTTATAGAAGGTTTGCCTGGTGTTGGCAACATAGGCAGGGTTGCTGTAGGTTATATGATAAAGGAACTGAAAGCAAAAAAATTTGCACAGCTTTATTCAAGGCACTTCTTTCCTTTTGTTATGCTGCATGAAAATTATCAGATACACCTGCTCAAGAATGAATTCTATTACTGGAAGGCCAAGAAAAAGGGCCAAAGGGACCTTATATTTCTTGTTGGGGATTGCCAGTCCCTTTCACCACACGGTCATTACGAGGTTGTTGAGAAGGTGTTAGACTTTGTGAAAAAGTTCGGAGTAAAGGAGATAATAACAATCGGCGGGTTGGCAACAGGAGAACTGGAAGAAGAACCCCACGTTGTTGGTTCTGTCACGCACAAAAAACTAATTGCAAGGTATAAAAAATACAAGATAAAATTCAACGCAGGAGAAAAAGTCGGTTACATAGTTGGTGCAGCAGGTCTTCTTTTAGGTCTTGGAAAGGAAAGGGGAATGAAAGGCATATGCATACTTGGAGAGACATCAGGATTCCCTATAGTCACTGACCCAAAAGCGGCTGAGGTTGTGCTGGATGTGGTAACAAAGATTCTCAATGTGAAGATCGACATGGGCAGACTTGAAGACAGGGTTAAGGAAATGGAGAAATTCATAAAGAAGGTTGAGGCTCTCCAGAGGAAAGCACTTATGCAGTTAACAAAGGAAGAAAAGGCCCCTGTGAAAGGCAAGGAACAGCTAAGATATATAGGATAAACCGAAAAACATATATATTTTGATAAACTTTATTAATAATCTAGGGACAACGATAATATGTCCAATGAAAAAAAGAAATATTCAAGATATGAAAAAACAAGGATAATATCAGCCAGGGCTTTGCAGATAGCACAGGGTTCACCTGTTCTTATTGAAGCCCCAAAGAGTGTTATTAATCCAATAGAGATAGCAAAGCTTGAATGGGAAGCGGGTGTAATACCAATTGACATAAAAAGGGAATTTAAAAATGAAACCAAGAAAGAAAGCAAATCCTGCAAAAACAAAAAACAATAAAATTTAAATCTAAGAATAATAATTTCTAACATGATTAACAATATAAAAATATATCCTGCATTTAATTCTCGCGGAAAGGAGACAGTAGAGGTAAAGGTTTTTACTGGCAACAGCGCTTATACAGCTTCTATACCTGCAGGAACATCCAAAGGTTCAAATGAGGCGAAGGATCTTCCTGTTTCAGATATAATGGGCATATTTCCAAAAATAAGGCACTATTTTATAGGAATGGATGAAAAGAACTGGAGGGAAGCAGACAAATTACTGCAAAAGATTGATAAAACGAAAGATTTCAGCAATATTGGTGTAAATCTTGCTCTGGCCATTTCTATTGCAATTGCAAGGGCAGCGACTGATAATCAGTTGTATAAACTGGGTAAAAGGAAATTCAGGACAACATTCCCTCTGCCCGTGAGCAATGTCTTTGGGGGTGGAAAACACGGTGGAAACTGCGATTGGCAGGAGTTTCTGATAATTCCCCATAAGGCAACAGACCCTTACATGGCATTTAAAACAGTATTAGAAGTATGGGGTTCTATCGGAGAAGAGCTCTTAAGGAAAAAAATCCTTGTTGGAAAAAACATTGAAGAGGCCTGGATGAGCAGGCTTACTGATTTGAAAACGCTGGACTTCTTGTCTGATATAGCCTCAGACTGGGATGTAAAGATAGGGATAGACTTTGCTGCATCAAGTATATGGACAGGAAAAAACTACAGATATAAAAAACTAAGAAAAACACTTTCACCTGAGAAGCATTTTAACCTTGTTCTTGAGATAGCAAAAAAATACAATATCTATTACCTGGAAGACCCATTCCATGAGAATGATTTTAAGGCCTTCAGGAACCTTACAGAGGAACTTGGGGGAAAGGCTCTGGTTATTGGTGACGATCTGTATTGCACAAACCAGAAGAGATTTGAGAGAGGAATCAAACACAAATCAACCAATGGTATAATAATAAAGCCCAACCAGATAGGAACACTGACCCAGACAGAGGATGTTGTGAGAACAGCAGAAAAAAACAACATCAGAATAATACCATCCCACAGATCCAAAGAGACCTTTGATCCATGGCTCTCTGACCTTGCAGTGGCATGGCACGCACCACTGATAAAGATAGGAATGGGTGCAGACATAGCAAAACATAATAGGCTTATACAGCTATGGAAGGATATACCCAACGTAAGGATGGCTGAACTATCTTTTTAATCTATTAAACCTTTTTAAATATTCATTAATTAATATAGTCAATATTTATGTGATACTATGGCCGCTAAACAGGGGATGCTTGTGGATAAAACAGAATACCTAACAGCAGGTATACACATAGGAATGAAAACCTGCACACCTTACATGAAGAAATTCGTGTACAAGATAAGGAATGATGGTATGGCTGTCTTTAATCTCCAGAAGGTGGATGAGAGGATAAGGATAGCTGCAGATTTCCTTTCAACATTTGATAACATCTTGGTAGTCTCAAGAAAGGAGAGTGCTGCCCAGGCCATAACAAGGTTTGCTGAGACCATTAATGGAAAGGCCATCCCAGGAAGGTTCTCTCCAGGGACACTAACGAACCCCAGATATAAGGATTTCTTTGAGCCTGATGTCGTGTTTGTCGTGGACCCATTAATAGATGAGCAGGCCATTAAGGAGGCCAAGAAAAAGAAGATACCGATTGTTGCATTATCAGACACATTCAACACAGTGAAGGATGTGGACTTTATAATCCCCATGAACAACAACGGAAAGAAGGCACTGGCACTGGTTTTCTGGATACTGGCAACAGAGATCCTGAAGAAAAAAGGAAAGATAAAAAAGGCAGATGATTTTAAACTAAAGCCTAAGGATTTTGGTGAATAAAATGAATCTGAATTCGCAAAAAAGAATTGCAGCAAGGATCCTGAAGTGCGGCATATCAAGGGTTAAGATTGAGACAAGCAAGGAAGTAGAAGACGCCCTAACAAGACAGGATATAAGGAACCTTATCAGAAAGGGTCTGATAAAGAAGGTTCAGAAAAAGGGAGCAGCAAGGATAAAAACAAAAAAGAAACTAAAGCAGAAAAGAAAGGGAAGAAGAATGGGAATGGGAAGCAGAACAGGATCAAAAAAAACAAGAAATCCCAAGAAAAGGGCATGGATAAAAACAGTAAGGCCTCTGAGGAGGCTATTAAGGGATTTAAGAGACTCTGAAAAAATAGACAGTAAAGACTACAGCAAGCTTTACCTTAAGGTAAAAGGAGGCACATTCAGAAACAAAAAGCATCTTCTGCTTTTTCTGAAGGATCACGAGCTATTAAAAACGCAGTCAAAGAAAAAAGTAAAAGGGGCACAAACAAAAAATAAGGTGGATAAGCGTGGCAAGAAGCAAGGTTCATAAAGTTCAACACAGAAGGAGAAGGGAAGGAAAAACAGACTACAGACTAAGGCTAAAGCTGTTAAGGTCAAAGAAACCAAGGTTTGTTGTTAGAAAATCCTCAAACAATATAACATGCCAGGTAATAGAATATTCAAACAGGGGAGACAATGTTCTTGCTTATTCTGATTCCAGGGAATTAAAAAAGCTTGGGTGGAAGGCACATGCGGGAAATATACCAGCCGCATACCTAACAGGTCTTCTCTGTGGTACCAGGTCCAAAAAGAAAAAGATAGGGGAAGCTGTCCCGGATATGGGTCTGTACACATCTACAAAGGGATCCAGATTATACGGAGCCTTGAAAGGGGCATTGGACGGCGGATTAAAGATACCATGTTCTGAAGATATTATGCCTTCAGAGGAAAGGATTTCTGGAAAACACATACAAGATAAAAAGGATATACAAAAAAACTTTGAGGCTGTTAAGAAAAAGATATTAACTGGTTCTAGAAAAACGCCATAAAATTCCAGAAAAGATAATCTTAGGTGTTAGACTATGCTCTATACTAAAAAGACCTTTGACTATGAATATGATGTGAAGGAGGCTGATGTGGCCCTGCTTGGAATCCCCTGGGACTGCACAGAGACAGGCCATCCTGTCAGGTACGGCCCTCTGTTCATCCGGGAGGCCATAAAGAAAACACCAGGGTGGGATTCTGCCAGCAAAACAAATATTTTTGAGAAGCTAAGATTTACAGATCTGGGCGATGTTGACATAGTCCACTCGAACTGGAAGCTCACCAAAGAGAGGATACAGGACACAGTGGAGTTTATGTTTAAGGAGAGCCCCAAGATATTCCCTGTTTTCTTGGGCGGTGACCATCTTATCACTTTAGGAATTCTGGAGGGTCTGACTAGAATCCTAAACAAAAAAATCACAGTCATAGACTTTGATGCCCACATGGATATGGCCAAGGACTGGATGGGAGAGCCTTACAACCATTTAACATGGGCCTTCCATGCTCTAAAAAACCATGATATAGAGCTTATACAAACAGGATGCAGAAGCTGGACAAAAGAAGAGGAAAATGTTTCAGAAAAAATAAAAAACAGAATAGAAAAATCAGAAAATCCTGTGTATATCACAGTGGATCTGGATGTGCTGGATCCAGTACATGCCCCTGAGGTGGGCACACCAGAACCCCAGGGTCTAAGTTCTGAAAAACTATTCTCTCTCTTGAAAAAGTCCTGTGAAAACAGGGTGATAGGCCTTGATATTGTGGAGTGCGCTTCTGACAGGCTGAATACGCAAACAGCCGCTCTTGCAGCGAACATAATAAAGAAGGTGTTGTTATGGAAAAGGTAGAGGATATTGTATGGAAAAAAGGGACCAGCGTCAGTGAGCTTGTGAGCCAGTTAGGCAGGGTGGGCTTCCAGAGCGTGGAGCTTGACCGTGCTTCAGAGGTTATAGTCAAGATGAAAAGGGACAATGCCAGGGTGTTCTTTTCCTTCACATCCAATATGGTGACCTCAGGCCTTAGAGGGTTTTTCGCCCAGCTGATAAAGCTCAGTATGGTGAATGTTATTGTAACAACGGTTGGAGGAATAGAAGAGGACATAATGAAGGCCATGGGTGAAAAGTTTCTTGTTGGCAGGTTCCGTTCTGACGATGTGGCCCTGCATGAGAAGGGCATGAACCGGGTAGGCAATCTCCTGATTCCTAACGACAGCTACATAAAGTTTGAAGGCAGCATGAAACATATCTTGGATAAACTCTACAAAAAAAAGAAAAAATACACTGTGTCTGACCTCCTCAGGGAGATAGGCCTTACCTTGGACGATGAAAACTCAATCCTGTACCAGGCAGCAAGGAACAACGTTCCTATATTCTGCCCTGCCATAACAGACGGCGCCTTTGGTTTTCATCTGTTCATGTTTCAGCAGGACCATCCGGATTTCACACTAGACGTGATACGGGACTTTTCCAATCTTTTGGGGACCTCAAGCCATGATGAAAAGAAGGGCATTATAGCCTTGGGTGGCGGCGTGTCCAAGCATCACGCAATCCTGGGCCTTATGATACACGGCGGTGCTGATTATGCTGTTTACATGACAACAGCCCGGGAGGTTTCAGGAAGCATGAGCGCTGCTACAACAGATGAGGCCAAGTCATGGGGAAAGATTAAGGATAACTCTGATGCAGCCACAGTGAACGGCGATGTATCAATACTCTTCCCTCTGGCCATGATGAAGGCCCTGGATGTCTTGAGTGATGAGGGAGTGATATGATCCCTGCTCCGAAATTTGTTTTGAGCAAATCCAGGCTTTTTGAGCAATACAAGATCCTAGAGGACCTAGGCCTTGGTATCTCATACAGTGTGAAAACAAACCCTACAGTGGCCTGTGTCCTGGAGGAGAACAGGGACTGCTTCTTCAGCGTGCACACAAAACAAGAGCTGGATTTCATAAGGGACAAAACAAGGATATGGTTCCTGGCTGAATCATGGAACAAGCAAGAAATACAACAATTAATAAACAAAGGAATAAAGAATTTTATAATATACAACGTAAACGACCTGAACACACTAACAGATTTTTTAGAAAAGAACCCCATAAAGATAAACCTTCTTCTAAGGGTAAAGCTCAGGGAGAATACAATCTTTACAGAAAGATACTTTGTCTTCGGCCTTGATGCCAAGACCTTAAATATTCAGATTCATAAACTCAGAAAAAACAAGAACATAGAAAAGCTTGGGCTGCACTTCCACAGAAAGACCCAGAATGTGAGTGAATGGGCCTTAAAATATGAACTAAACAATATCCTAGAGCCTCGGACCATGGAAGAGACAGACATAGTGAACATAGGAGGAGGTCTGCCTGTGAGGTACAGGAACACAGGAGATGATGCCCTATCCCACATCTTCAAAAAAATAAAGGAACTGAAGGTCTGGTTGGAGGAACACAATATCCAGATGATAATAGAACCCGGCCGGTTCCTCTCAGGTCCAAGCATAAAACTAGAGGCCTACGTAACCAATGTGGTGGGCAATACTATAACAGTTAATTGTTCTGTGTACAACAGCAGCATGGATACCCTGGTTGTTCCAATCAAGCTCCTGGTAGAGGGGGAGCTTCCGGAAAAGAAAGGAAAGAAATATACCATAAAGGGATGCACCCCGTGTTCCATGGACATCTTCAGATACTCTGTTAACCTTCCAGAAAAAAAGCCCGGTGACAAGATAGTTTTCCTGAATGCAGGGGCCTATAACTTTCATACTGATTTTTGTTCTTTGGAAAAGATAGAAACAGAGATTGTGGATTAAGACAGCGGAGAGCCGCAAGTGTTTAAGACCATGTGAATATTTAACATGTGTGATTTACCGAAGTCGCCGAAGGCGATTTGGGGAAATTTCGCAGGAATTTCCCTGTTAATCGCTGTTAGGCGTCCTGAACGAAGTGAAAGCCCGCAGGGCGTGGTCGGAGCGACGAAGGAGCGGAGAAGTTCCGAGCGCGCGCGGAATTTTAGTTATATTTATAAAGATTCAAAATTTTATATTTCAAATATGGCTCAAGATAGGTGGATTGATATCGAAACTGCAAAGAAATTATTAAAAAATACTTGCAAGTTTTTAGAACAACATAATGTTGCTGATTTTAAAATAACTGACGGAAAAGAAGCCATTCTTATGTCTCTTTATACTGGAGCATTTTTTATTTTGAATGAAAAGTATAAATTTAAATTTAGACCTGTTGCTGATGCATTCCATGCAAGAGAACCTGTGACTTTAATTCCATCAAATGAAGAGGTTTGGTCGTCAAGTGAGGTTGCACCAATTTTTGCGCAGCCACTTTCATCTTATTTCAAATTCTTTCCAGATTTAATGAAACCAAAATATTTGTTTATGATTAAAGGAGCCGATTATACTTCAAGAAAGGGTTTTTTCGCTAAAGAAAGGATGTTTAAAGAAACGTATGAAAAAATCAAAGAAAATGGATTAAATCCTGCAGATTGTTTGATATGGTGTTCAACTACAGATAATACTTATGGTGAAGATTTCTGGGAATACATTTCTAGCATTGTTTTAAGAAATAAAGGATATTTTGTAACCTGTTATACACTAGGTGGTGGAGATATATACGCATATTATATTTCTGATTATATTGAAAAATTAGTAAAGAACAAACTTCTTGACAAAGGAGCATTTATAGAAGAATTAGAAATGCTAAATAATGTTAAAGAAACAACATTTTCATTATCTAAAATGAATTATGAATCAATTGTTATCGAAGCTGAATCAAGCGAAATGAGAACACGCTCTGGATCGGATAATGCGGGAGTTGGTCAAGCTTTAAGATATTTATCAGATTGGAATTCTGGGTATACGCATGCTTTTACCGCCGGACCGTTCACAAAGATAGAAGATGTTCGTAATAAAAATATTGGGTTAATAAGTTGTGATGAAAATGGTAATCTTATTTTCAAAGAAGGTGAAGCATATAGAGAACCATCAGAAGAAAAAATTGAAATAATCAAAAATGTAATAAAATGTTCTCTTTTAAGAAATCTATCTTTTGAAGAGAGATGCAAATTAATGGATATTTCCACAACGAATCTTAATGAATATTTTGATAAAATTTTGATATTAAACATAGATCAAATTCTTGAGAAAATTAAAGAGAAGTTGAAAAGTTCATGAGCGCGCGAGGAATTACGCCTAACATCGGGATTTAACGAAGTCACGACCGAAGGGAGTGATTTGGGTGGAGAAACCTGCAAGGTTTCGTAACCGTTAAATTCCTGTTAGTTTCTCCGAATGAAATGAGGACGAGATTTTAATGCAATGTTCCCGAAGGGAAAAATCTCGAGTTTGAGAGCCCGAGCTTATTATCAATTCTCTGCGATAGCAGACAATATTTTAGGGGTGCCCGCTTATTTTCAAAATATTTATAAATATCTTAAATTTATAGTAAAATTATGAGATCGGAAAAAGAATGTATTTTTTGCAAGATAGTAAAAGGGGAATTGCCATGTCACAAGATTTGGGAAGACGAAAAACACTTAGCATTTCTTTCAATTTATCCGAATACGGATGGGTTTACAGTCCTTATTACAAAAGAACATTACCCAAGCTATGCTTTTGATTTATCAGATAATGTTCTTAAAGATCTCATTATTGCAGCAAAAAAAGTGGCGAAGTTGCTGGATAAAAAACTTGAAGATGTTGGAAGAACAGGCTTAATTTTTGAAGGTTTTGGAATAGACCACGTCCATGCTAAGCTTTTTCCTATGCATGGAACCGCAAACATGAAGAAATGGAAACCGATAAAGTCTAATGTAAATAAATTTTTTGAGAAGTACGAAGGTTATATATCATCTCATGACTACAAGAGAGTCGACGATAAAAAACTTGCAGAATTGGCCAAAAAAATAAGAGAATAATTTTTATCTTAATTTCTTTATTCTTTCAATTGCAAAGCTATTATAACAGAGTTCTTCCCAAAAAGAATTACCTACTCTGTTTTGAAAATGAGTTCTTAGCCATATGATATCTAATCCTTTTTCATCAAACCACTTTCTACAGCTTCTACAAGACTTCTTTCAATACCTTGATTTCTGTAATCAGGTTTCACATATAAGTCGCTTATTTCACCAATATTTTTGATTTCATAAACAGGAGGGTTTCTTTTTATGGTGCCTATAACATAACCAACAAGATGAGGAATTACTTCTGCAACATAGATTATACTATTATTATCATCTTTTATGATTCTTTGAAGATAATTAGAAAACATATTTTCGGCTTCTGGATCGAGGTCTGAAAATTCATATTCACAACAAAGATTAATGAAAGGTTTCCATAATTCATCTATTATTCTCTCACAATCATCATGTCTTGCTTTCCTGATTAAATATCTATCTAAGATCATACTTATCAATTATCCTTTCTAATTCGTTATCATTCCAGGGATTTAGGTCATCATACCACCATGTAGCTATCTTTCTATCAGGATATCTTGGATAGGGTTTTGTTAATCTAATATGATCTAAACCTAAGAGTCCATAAATTATTCTTTCAGGAGCAGCACCTAAACCACCGTGTGGTGGCATTCCATAAAGCCTTAAAAGAATATACTCCCAATATCTCTTAATTTCTTTTTTCTTTCCTTTTTCTATTAAATTCTGAATAAGTTCTTCAGGATCTGTTATTTTCTCAGCAACTCCAACCATCTCTCCTGAACCATGTGGAGCAATAAGATCAGCGACTACAGATAATTTCCTATTTTTTGGGTGTCTTTTATAAGGAAACCCTTCAGATTCGAAAGGAGGAAACATAACCCATAG
>CAYNRQ010000038.1:0-9974 GCA_964399875.1 uncultured archaeon | reverse complement strand
AAAATTAGTTATCCGCCAAAGCTCTTTATCACACTTCTGGCGAACAGGTAAACAGCTCCTGTTATTATTATGAATTCTATCATTCCTACAACCGCAAAGCCTGCAAGATCCTTCACATCCGCATTTTTTGTTGTTACGAGGGCTGATCGGCCAATGGCTGAGACAATGGGGTTTTCAGGCCAGTATGTGTTTATGGATGCTGTTAGAAACAGGCCCAGTATAATGGATACAAAAAGAAGTTTTTTCATTATCATATTTACAATAAGTAGGAGCGCTCTTAAATATATTATGTTATGTCAACAATTAATATGGGTCTAAAAGAATTGAAAAAGATCGAGAGCAGGCTTGACCTGAGATCTGTTATTGGAACGATTGCCTTTGATGTGATTGTGGCAATAATAGTATTCATTGTGGCATTTGTTTCAACCCATGACCCAATTTCAACTGTTTATTATACATTAATGGCTTGGTTCTTTACTGCTATTATAACAATGGGTTTTTGGATAAGATGGATATTTAAAAGAAAAGTAAAAGCAATAAGGGAGTACAGGATAGCAGCAACCATTGTTGTTGTTATATTAACAGCATTGGTTCTTATGCTAACCCTTTATTTTATTTCCAGAATTCTTTGTATTGGATAATTATTTTACTTTCTTCAGGACATCTGCCAGTATATTCAGGCCCTGCTCAAACTCTTCCTTTGTTATAACCAGCGGCGGAGCCAGTCTGACCGTGGATGTTCCGGCAGAAAGGAGAAGGAGACCTTTTTTAAAGGCCCTGTTAAGAGCATCCACTGTTTCCCTGTGGGCAGGCTCCTTGGTTTTTTTATATCTGACAAGCTCTATACCTATCATTAGACCAAGCCCTCTTATGTCACCAATAAGTTTTACTTCATTCTGCAGGTCCCTGAGGTATTTAAGACCGAATCTGCCAAGCTTTTCTGCATTCTTCCACAGCTTGTTTTTTCTCATGAATTCTATTGCCGCCAAAGAGGCAGAACAGGCTACGGGGTTACCACCGAATGTGTTTGCATGAGATCCTTTAGGCCATGTCATTATTTTTCTTCTGGAAACACATGCTCCCATCGGAAGGCCTCCTGCTATTGCCTTGGCAAGGCATATTATATCTGGTTGTACGCCAAACACATCAGAAGCAAACCATTTTCCTGATCTGCAGAAACCTGTTTGTATCTCGTCTGCTATGTAAAGGAAACCATGCTTTTTGCACATCTTCTTTAGCTTTTTATGGAAATCCCTAGGGGGGACTATATAACCATTCTCTCCCTGAACAGGCTCTACTATTATGCCAGCAACTTCATCAGGAGGGACAACCCTTGTTAGTATCTGCTCCTCCAGGTATTTGAGGCATTCATATTTGCATTGCGGGTATCCCTCTTCACCAACAGGGCATCTGTAGCAATAGGGATATGGTGCGTGGGTTACACCAGGGACCAAGGGGCTGAAGTGATCTCTGTGAACTAGTTTTGATGCAGAAAGTGTCATAGAGCCGAAGGTTCTTCCATGAAAGGCGCCTAAAAAGGATATTATCCTTGGCCTTTTTTTGTACCATCTGGCCAGTTTGAATGCACATTCCACTGTCTCTGTTCCTGAGTTTGTGAAGAAAATGCGTTTGGGAAAATTACCAGGCGTTACATCAGCCAGCTTCTCGGCCAGTTCTATCTCAATCTCATTATAGAAATCAGTGCTTGCATTGTGGAGTATCTTCTGTGTCTGTTTGCGAACAGCCTCTGCAACATCAGGGTTGCAGTGACCTACATTTGCAACAGCTATGCCAGATGTAAAATCTATGTACTTATTACCCTCTATATCCCATATATTGGCCCCAAGGCCTTTGTCTATAACCAGGGGGTAGCCCCTTGTGTAAGAAGAGGATATCAACTGTCTGTCCTTTTCTATTATTCTCTTTATCTTTTTGGTTGTTCTGACTGACTTAATTTTTTTAATAACATTCCTTTCCATATTAAAGTATTGGACGGGCCTAAATAAATACATGGCATCATCGGGGGAGTAGTTTAATGGCTTAGAATCCCAGCTTCGGGCGAGCCTCTTTTCACATGGGGCTTTTGCTTTCACGAAAAGGCTCAGGAAAGGTTGGAGATCCGAGTTCGATGAGCCTTTCTTTCCACGTGAAAAACCAACGACCTTTGCAGGGAAAGAAAGAACGGGAATCTCGGCTCCCCCACCTCTCAATTACCGCCAGTCAGAGAATGGCAGGGTATTATATATTGGTTAAACTGTTAAGCAGTTGATTAAGAATTATTCCCAGCAGCTAAACCACTGGTCACAGACCAGTGGGATCTGTTTGAAGGCATTAAGGAATTTTTAAAATAAAGACACCAAAAATAAAGCATGTGTAAACCAGTCAGGTATGGCAGAATAAAGAAATTGTTCAAAAAGACAAGCAAGGCCGCGAGAAAAAAAAGAATTAATATGAAAAGATATGCTGTTTTTGTGTTTGGGATATTGGCTATTTTGTTTATTTCTGGATGTACGCAGATAAGCGAAACCCTGAATGCGAATGAGACCCTTGAGAATGAACTGCAGGCAGCAAAGGAAATGGTTCATGAGTATTCGCAGATGCTGAACAGAAAGATTCTGGAGTATCAGGCCTTGGAGGCGCAGTTAAACTATTGCCAGAGCAATTATACTCAGCTTGCTGATAGCTATGATGATCTTGTTTCAAGATGGAATAATCTTTCATCTGCATGTTCTGAATTCTTTGAAACAAACAGATATGTTGAGAGTAGCTATGACGGAGGTCATAGGTTTTTTACTGACTCAGAGATACACTGGCTGCCTGTTTCATGCGAGTCAAGGAGCATGGAGCCAACAATATACTGTGAGGATATTGTATTGGGTTTTGTGCCTGAGAATGAGGATGAAATAAATGTGGGTGACATTATTGTTTATGAAAACTATCTGGGTGAACACATAATCCACAGGGTTGTGGGAAAAACCATGGAAGGGAAATTCAGTTTAAGGGGAGACAACAATGATTATCCAGATACTGTTTTTGTTCCGTTTGAGGATGTTAAGTACAAAGTAATTTCTATTGTTTATAATCATACATATAAATAAGAGAATTGGCTTAGCAATCATATGCACATAAAAGAAAAACAAGCCCTTAAGAGCAGGAAAACAGAATATTATTATGGTCAAGGCAATAATTGCTGTTATACTGATTGTTGTTGGAATTGTGCTTCTGTTTTTGGCATGGGATAGACTTTCAAGCTCTGGGGAGTATTTCTCAGAAGAGGTTCCCCTAAGAGATACTGAGCTGGGAAAATCTCTCAGTGTTGGTTATCTGTATTTATTCTTCGGCATGCCCTTAATATTGGCAGGGATCGCTGCTTTAGCAGGATCAGGGAAAGGGAAGGGTCTTGGGGAATAGGTTGCCCCTTTCGGTTTCTCAGAAGACTTATAAACTTACTAGTTATCTGTATTTTTAAGGTGAACAAGATTATGGCAGGAAATGATATTTATCGTAGAATTAATATGCAAAAGGTTCTGGACAGGCTAAGCAGTCTAAACACAGAAAGTTCAGATATTGCTCTTGAAAATGGGGCAGAGCCGGTATTAATAAAACAAGGTGATTGATTAACTTCTGCACCAAATATGTGCACATGGTGCTGAACAGGTTTTACATGTTTTTGGCGGGCAGAAAGTGCATGTTCTGCGGGAAAGCCAATCTGTACAAACTAAAGAATAAGCGTGTGAAGCGCAAGCATTGCAAGGCTTATTACAGTCTCAGAAAGCTGCAAAGGAACTCAGGTTATCATACAGGACTGTCAGCAAGAGATACATGCAATTCAGGCAATGCATAGCATGTCATCTCAATGAACAGTTCACAAAAATGAAGGGCCGTCTGGAGCTGGACGAAATGCTTCGGAGGCAAACGGAAGGGTAAGATAGGCAGGGGAGCCCATAACAAAGCAATAGTTTTCGGCATCGTGTCTCTCCCATAAACTCTTGACACGAGACATCTCTGCATCTGCAGAGATGCAGATACTGGAGCGCAATGAAAAGGTATATACAAGGGTCATACCCAATGTAACAGCAAAGACGTTGATGTCAGAGATGAGAAAGAAAACCAAGAAGGGATCTGTGTTCTGCACCGGCTGCTTCAAGTCATACAAGTCATTGAAGCAGTACGGAAAACATCTAAGAGTTAATCATGAAAAAACTTTTGGTCGGAGCCATAGCCATATCAATGGCATGGAAGGTTTCTGGTCATATGCCAAGGAACGGTTCCACAAGTATCATGGAATCAACAGAGCCAATTATCCGTTGTATCTCAAGGTGATGGAGTTCCGGTTCAACCATAGGAATGAAGACATTTATGAGTTGCTATTCAATATAGTCATAAGGAGGAATTGGTGTATTTTTAACTAATCACCTTATTTTTTTCTTCATCTGCAAATTCCCTGTAAGGGCCAAACCTTGTTCCCAGTTTTAGTTTTCTGTATATCCTTCTGGCAGAGCTTAAAAATAGTATAGCGCACACATCAAGACAAAAAACAATGGCTGTTTTGAAAATATGCAATTCGGCCTTTACAAACATCTCTATAAGCAAAAAAGTAGAGAGAAAAGCCATGGAGAATATAAGAATAAGACCTATGGCCACATCCACCTTGTAGGTTTCTTTGTATTTGCTTCCTATAACAAGAATAACACTCATTGCTATATAAGCTATCACAAAAAAATTATCATCAAACAAATGGCCATCCTGAACTATAAGGGAAAGGATAAGGATAAGCAGGATTACAAAGAGGGTTTTGTAGTATTCCATATTATATTATTAAAGATGGATATTATTTATGGTTCAGGAGGGGGTGGGATATTTTTGGGTTTTTCTGGACTTTCCTCATGCTTCTCTGTTTTTTCCTTTGATTTGCTCTTTTTTCCTATAGCGATGTGTTTTATTCCTACTATTATTCTTAGGGCGAGCTCAAGCATGATTACAAACAGGAGATAATATATAAGGGTCTCCCACATGCCAGGAAGCTGGCGTATCAATTTCCATGGAGATGAAAAAGAAAGGTGGGATGCATCAATTATAAACAGTGCCAACAATGCAAAAGGGAGGAGCTTTGCCAGTTCCTTTGAAAGATCTTCATGATAATAAGCAGCTATTCTTACAGCAGAAACAACAGCTACAGACACAAAGAGTATATTTTCCATTGTGGCTGATTCCACTATAACCATCAATAAAACTGCCAATATAAGGAACCAGAAGAATGCAACAAGAGGGAACAATATAATATATTTAACTACATAAAGTATCTTCTTAACATGGGGGTGTGTATCTCTTTCCTTTATGTTTAAACTGAAGATATCCTTCTTGGCAAGGAACCTGTAGAACCTGAATACAAATATAGAATATATGGTCACACCTATAACAAATGTTACTGATGGCTCCCAAGTCGACCATGCCTCTGAAAAGGATAATTCGCCCAGGCTTGCATTGAAGAGGAAGCTCAAATCCATATAAATATTATGTCCAAATGTTAATAAAAAACTAACAGGTGAAGGAATGGCTGAATGCGAAAAGGAAAAAAACCTGAAGAGTTGTCCCTGCAGCTATCCGGACTGCTCCAGGAAAGGTCTTTGTTGCGAATGCATAAGGTATCATATAGGCAACAGGGAACTGCCGGCCTGCTGTTTTCCTCCTGCAGTGGAAAAAACCTATGACAGGTCATTTGAGAGGTTTGCCCAGATTGTACAGAAAAAATAATCATCTCATGTTCTTAACAAAACCTCTATAGGTCTTTTTATACATTGGATTTGCCTTGAGTTTTTTTACATTGCGCCTGTATAATTGGTCAGCAAGATTCTTCCCTGTTTCTTTTTCCCAGACCTTTATGGGTATGCCCTGGGATTTTTGGCCCTTGTCTCTGTACCATTCTGGTATCACATTAAAAGCACAGAAAGGTATTATCCTTCCGTCAGTCATTGCATAATGGATGCAGCATCTCTTGACCCTTTCTATGTCATAATTATAGAGGTCCTGGAAATGCATCATTCCTATAAACAGGGATTTTTTGTGAAATTCTCCAAGAGCCCTGTAGTTGTGTTTTATCAGGGCCTTGAACAGTATGCTTCTCAGATTGAATTCCTTTGGTGCCTTTTCCTTGTCTATGAATGATCCTATTCTCCTTATCATCTTCAGGCTTGTCACATATTTATTCTTGCCTGACTCTATAAGAATGGCCTGCTCACCCAGATATTCTATAAACCCCTCAACATCAACAAATCTTGTTATGGGTATCATCCTCCCCTTTTCATTTCTGAAAACATAGGTTGCCATACCACATGCAAAGTGTGCACTCAGATCATATTTGGGCTTCTTTGTTAAGGCCTCTACAAATCTTGTAAAGTTGGCCAGAGTGGGTACAGGGTAGAAATCATCCCTGCTGATCTGCCCTCTGGTTTGCTCTTCAATTGCCTTTATAGTGTCTGGTATGGTTATTCTATGCTTCATTCTTTCTTTTCGGGGCATCATACCCACAAGGGATACTGGTTGGAAGTTCACACTTCGGATAACATCTATGTTTCTGAAACCAAATCTTAGTATATCACCTACTTCATGGTCATTTATGCCCCTTATCACTGTAGGAACAAGAACTATTCCAAGGTCAACTTTTCTGCAGTTCTCCAAAACACCGGGAATTTCCCAGTGGTTTTTGGGATTGCTTTTTGGTGTAACACCATCAAAGGATAAGTAAAGGGTGTTCACACCGGCATCACGGATGGTTCTGGTAAACCCCAAATCCTGTGAAATCTTTATCCCATTGGTATTGAGCTGAACATGATCAAAGCCTTCTTCCTTACAGAGCTTTATTATATCTATAATATCTTCTCTTAGGGTGGGTTCACCGCCAGTAAGCTGTATGGCATTGCAAGGCACGGGCTTTTCACCTCTAAGCTTTGAAAGCATTTCCCTTATCTGGCCCATAGTGGGCTCATACACATACCCAAGTCGTTCAGCATAGAAAAAGCAGTACCAGCAGTTCATGTCACACCTTGTGGTCAGGACTATATTGGCTAGGGCTGTGTGGCTCTTGTGGATTTTGCATAAACCACAGTCCTTGGGACACTCTGGTTTCTCCTTGGTTATCTGGGGATTTTGAATGCCTTTACCATCATGGGCGAATCTTTTTGCCTTCCTGTACATGGCAGCATCGCCCCAGTACAGATCCTCGAACTTGCCGTGTTTTGGGCATTTCTTAGTTATCCATATCTTCTCCTCCCTTTCAAATATATATGCTGGGATTATCTCCAGACATTTGGGGCAAAGAGAATGTGTTTCTGTGAGATAAAGATCGTCAATCTCTCGAAGAAGCCTTTCTTCACTTTCTTTCTTGAATTTTGTTTTTTTCTTGCCGGGCATGTTATCAACCTCCTGCCTCCTCGATTATATTGTGGCAGGAGACATCCCCTCATCCCATTGCATGGTGTGAGATGAAGATTTAATATATTTTAAAACTATCAAATATTTAAATATTCACACACAAACATATAAATGTAACCCTTTACGGTTAGTCTTAAAGATAAAATAACTGCTGATAAAGTGTTAACAGAAAATATGAAAAAGGGGACAGAACCCACGAAGAGAATACTGGATATATTTGCAGATGTGGCCGGTTCTATAGGTTATTCACCCCTTCACGGAAAAATAATAGGTGTGCTTCTTGTCAAGGGAAAGACAATGTCCCTCCAAGAACTGGCCAAGGAGACTGGTTACTCCACCTCCATGGTTTCTCTAAGCCTGGACCTTCTAGAGGTTCTGGGTGTTATTAAGAAGATAAAAAAAACTGCAGACAGAAAGCTGTATATAGATCTTTCCGGGGATCTTCTGGAATGCCTCAAAAGGGCCTTTGTCATGAGACTGGAAAGAAGCATAGCTCTGTCACTGACAGAATTCGAGAAGCTGAGAAAACACGCAAGAGGCGATACCAAAGCACTGGGTATTCTTGAGAATGAGATAAAGAGGCTGGATAAGTATGTGAAGTTGCTTTCAAGAATAAGTTTACCTTAATAAATCTCAGAATTTAATATTTATTATGAAAACATACCACATAACATTTTTATAATATTAGTATTCTCTATTGCAATATACAGCATCTCAGTCCGGGGTGTTTGACAGATTTCAAGAGTTGTACGGAATTGATATCAGGAAAGACATTGAAGGAAGGGCAAGGCCGCAGGGCGCTGAATGGGATATTGGCGCTTATGAGTATGTTAAAAGTAAGATATAGAATGTGTCGCATCTTGTATTCTATTTAAGGCTTTCTTATTTTCCCCCTTTTCTTTAATATCTTGATCCTCTTTATCTTGGCAGTGTTTCTTTTGTCAACCTGCATTACAGTAAGGGTGAAGTTCTTCATTTCTATCTTGTGGCCTTTCTTGGGCTTGTTGTTGAATCTTGCAGAAACAACATCTGATATGGTGAATGTCTTTCCCCTAAGGGGTATGCCTATCTTTTCCTGGAGTTCTGTGATAAAGGTGTCGCCACTAACCATTGCTGTTCTCTTGTCCAGGAAATGTATCTTTATCCTCTTTATATCCGACTCATCATAGATATCTCCTACTATCTCCTCCAGAAGATCCTCCATGGTCACTATGCCAACTACATTCTTTTTTTTATTCTTTACCACGGCCATGTGTGCGGCGTTTTCTTTAAGTTTGTCAAGAACAACATCCAGTTTGTCTGTTTCCCTGACAGAAATAAGAGGATAAACAAGCCTTTCTACATTGACATCAAAATCCTTTTTTTTTCACGTGTTTTAGGATATTTCTCAGGTTGACTACACCAATTATGTGGTTTATATTGCCCCTGTATATAGGTATTCTTGAATATTTGGTTTCTAATATCTTGGTTATCACATCCATTAGGCTTTTACTGGAGCTCATGGTTACAGTCTTTTTTATAGGTGTCATGACCTCTTGGACCGTGCTGTCACCGAAATCTATTATGTTCTCTATCATCTCTTCTTCATCCTTTTCTATCACCCCGGCCTCAGCACCCAAGGAAAGGGCAGCCATGATCTCTTCCTCTGTTATCTCATCCTTGGTTCTCTTCACACCAATAAGCCTTAAAACACCCCTGCTTATGCTCTCTATGAACAGGATAAAAGGATATAAAATATAGGTCAGGGCATATATGGGCCTTGCCACAAGCAAGGAGACCTTCTCAGCGTTCTGGTGAAAATATGATTTAGGGACAATCTCCCCAAAGACCAGAATAAGAAAGGTTATTGCACCTGTGGCTATACCCATGCCTGTTGAGCCAAAAGCGTTTATAGCCACCAGAGTGGCCAGGGATGCAGCTGCTATATTAACAAGGTTGTTTCCTATGAGTATGGTTACAAGAAGCCTGTGGGGGTTTGCCTTAAGCTTCTTCAGAATTCTGGCACCCTTCTTTTTCTTCCTTATAAGCTTCTTTACCTTTAGATCGCTCAGGGAAAACAGTGCTATCTCTGTACCTGAAAAGAAGGCTGAAAGGACTATGAGTACAATTAGGATAATAACCTCAATGATCACTTGATCAACCTGTTTAATTATAGGTCATTTTTCTTAAATAATATAAGAACGGCTCTAACAACTTAAATCCTTAAAGTCCAGTAATTTGAAATAAGAATTC
This sequence comes from uncultured archaeon, assembly GCA_964399875.1. GTDB lineage: Archaea > Aenigmatarchaeota > Aenigmatarchaeia > QMZP01 > QMZP01 > CAYNRQ01. Next base: position 311 of record CAYNRQ010000038.1, on the reverse strand, counting down.
CCGGTCAATAGACCGGCGGTTTCAACCAGCGAGACAAACGGGGAACACCAGCCGCGGCGGAATTGCCCCAAACGATTAGCCAATTGCATGCGGCTGGCGGCGAGGAGTTGGCCAATTAACCGTTTGAAATACTTACCTCTAAATAGAATAGCTGGGTGATAGCAGTTCATCCGCAGCCCAAAGGCTTCGGAATTCTTGCTTAAACTTAGTAAAAAGAGCAGATCATGCATTTTATCTGAATTTTGCTAGATATCCCATCTCAAACGGTTAATTGATTAGCTCCTTACCACCAGTCACACACAACTGGTTAA
>CAYNRQ010000037.1:0-10500 GCA_964399875.1 uncultured archaeon | reverse complement strand
CCGTGAACTCCGCAAAGATATTTCTGAACTAGGAAATGTGATCTCAAGGAAAAAAAGGTAATATTTTTTGCTTTTTTGCTTTTTCTAATCGTTTGCCAGCACATTCCAGCAAAAGAAAACACCGAGCATTATTATAAGTACAACAAATGTCCACATGAACAAATCAAGCTGCTGTATCAATATTGCAACATTGTTTGCTGTTCCCTGTGCTCCGTCCAGCACAGCTCCACCAATCTCAAATGGTCTGTCATGACTAGTGCTTGTAACGCAAAAGAAAACACCCGCACATATCAAAACAATCATCACAACAACAAAACCGGCCTTTCCTGTGTTCATAATTATAATCATCTTTTTTATTTAAATAATTTCCTACTTCAGCTCATCCCAGGTCTTCTCCTTACTTTCCTTTTTTCCACCTTTTCTGCTGGAAAGAGCAAATCCACTGAAAACAATAGCCAGTACAGGGATCGCCAACCAGTACCAAGGGAATTCCTCTGGCAGGGTTTCGAAGTATCTATTGTTCAGGCAGTAACCTGAGGTATAAATCTGATTATCGCAAAGACAACCTATGTTTGGTATCTGGCCTTCCTGGCATGTTACATTCTGAGGGGTGAAGCAGCCATCATCCACTATACCATTACAGTCATCATCCAGAGTGTTATTACATACCTCTTCTGACGGGCCTGTTCCTCCTATACATGATCCCCATGCACCGTCCACGCAGGTCTGGATTCCGAACTCACATACACCCTTGTCTGTTCCGCATGTGTCTGTAAGGTTCTCATCCACCTGGCCGTCGCAGTCGTTGTCTTTGCCGTCGCATATCTCTTCTGACGGCTCTGTGGCCCCTGCGCATTCTGACCAGTTGCCATTGATGCATGTCTGGGTTCCGTATTCGCATTCTCCTGTGTCTGTTGTTCCGCATGGCCGGGTCTGGCCCTCTGTGCATTCGCAGGTTATACCGTTGTCAGGGATGCCGTCGCAGTCGTCATCAAGGCCGTTACATATCTCTTGTGTTGGTATGCATTCTGCTTCATTTGTGCAGCCTGATGTATCGTAGGTACAATTAGAATAACAAGCCAGGATACCGTCATCAAAACCCAGTCCTTGACAGTCTGAACCTATATGTGGGCTATCGCATTCTTCTCCTGGATCTAGTACACCATCACCACAATTTGTTGTGAAGTATTCTGATAACACATCATCCCCTGTATCTGTAAAGGTGACATAGATATTTCCGTTCTCAAAAGATCTACCAAGGGTTATTACATTACCACTACTTGATAAATCATAATCTCCGATAGGATTACCAAACTCTTGTGGCCAGTAAATCCAGCTAGCATTAACAGGATAGATGAATTCAGGTCTTCCCACAAAAAGGGAATCCCCTGGTTCTCTAATAATCATGGCAAGAGCAGCATGAAGATACATCCTTTCCTCGTTCTGTTCCATAGTAAGGCCATTTTTTCTTCCTATATGAAGTATGACCTTTCCTGCATCTAACCACCTTCTTGTTACAGCTATCTCATCTCTGAGTAAGTTAATATCTTTTCTTGTGTTTGGATGAAAAGGTAATTCAAAACTCATACCATCCACAACATCAGCTAACCTATCAGCATCATTGAAATCATCACCAGCAAACTGATATGGTGGTGCGCCGATATTAATCAATAATCCGATATCATCCGCTTTTAATTCATCATGAATATAATCAAGGTGATTCAATGTGCTGGTCCAGCTAATACCTTGATTTTCTAGAAAACTATAATGATAGTTTATGTTGTCAAGATAGATGAAATCCAGGCCTCTTGTTCTTGCTTCTCCAATTATGAGATCTCCCAGTTTTTTAGAGGACTCATAATTAGAGAGGTTTATATAGTGTCTTGTTGGGCTCCCAAAGGGGTGATAAACCTCAGTGCCATTCATTAAGAAATCCTGCTCTGTAAAGAGCGCACAGTCAAGCCTTTCAACAGGGAAATGTAATTGTTCATAATCACAATTCGTTCCTGATAGATAGGTTCCTGCAAGCACATAAGGCCTTTCTCCTTGCATGAACTCTAGATATTTGTAGAAATGATCAGGGGCATTGTAATTCTCGTAATCAACTTCGTTATTCTCGTTATAGAAGTCTGGATTAAACAGATCGATCCAATGTTTGGTTTTGCCTGTGTTATCTAACTCTCCTGGTTCCATATCAGGAGAAACCTTAAGGGTTACTACTAATCTAGTGCCACTTGCACTACATAATAAGGTTGGTATATGGTTGAACCCATACCTTGGCTGGTATAATCAAGCCGCTGATCAGAATCAGGCCACTCCAGGGCTAATGAGGAACCTGTAAGAAGACAGAATACAGTAAAAACCAAGATAAGAACAGTGATTTGACCCATATTAATTATTATCAGAGCATTCTTAAAATAGTATGCTTGATTTCTGTTGCATCAACCTGGCCTCTGGTGGATTTCATCACCTGACCCACAAGGTAATGGATGGCCTTTTCTTCCCCTTTCTTGAAATCCTCCACAGCTTTTTTATTTTCCTCCACAACTTTTTTCACTATGGCTTCTAAGTCAATCTTGGCCTTTCCCAGCTTGTATTTCTTTATTATCTTCCCGGGCTGTTCTTTCTCCTTAACCATGTGACGGATTACAAGCTCTGCATTTCTGTCTGTTATTTTTCCCGCTCCGAATTCCTTTAGAAGATATATAAGCCATTCTTTTCTAAGGCCTGATTCCCTAAACCTCAGGTTATGCCAGTTCAGTGTTTTTTTGAGGTAACCAGCTATCCATGTACCTGCAAGCTTTGGTCCCACATCCTTGGCTATCTGTTCGAAAAGCTCTGCCAAATCCAGTTCAGAAACAATGCTTTCCGCTACTTTCTCAGGCAGCTTGTAATCCCTGACAAATCTGACAAACTTCTGATCAGGAAGCTCTGGAAGTTCCTTCTTAATTTTCTCTATATATGCATCCTGGATGTCAATTCTTGTCAGGTCTGGCTCGAATATATAACCATACTCTTCCTCTTCCTCTTTCCCTCTCATATCCTGAGTGGCCCCAATGCCAGGATTCCACATCCTTGTTTCCCTTTCTACCTTAATACCCCTTTTCAGGAGATTGGTCTGTCTGAGTATCTCATAGTTCAGGGCCTGCTCCACATCCTTGGTTCCTGTTATATTCTTAACTTCTACCCTGCTTCCTCCTTCCATGCTAATGTTGGCATCAGATTTCATAACAGCCCTTGAGGTTGAATAATATATACCCAGATACTCCAGCATAGTCTCTAGTTTTTGCAGATATATCCTGGCCTCTGCCGGGCTTGAGAAATCAGGTTCTGTCACAATCTCCAGCAAAGGAATCCCAGCCCTGTTGTAGTCCACAAGAACATACTTTCCTCCAAGGCCTCCCACATGGACCAGCTTGGCAGGGTCCTCCTCCATATGTATTCTTTTTATTTTTATCTTTTTCCCAGACACATTCACGGACCCATGGCATGATAAAGGAATTTCATACTGGGTGATCTGGAAGTTCTTGTTCATGTCAGGGTAAAAATATGTCTTCCTGGAGAAGAATGTGCCATGTGCTATTTCAGATTCCAAGGCCAGAGCCAGCTTTATGGCCATATCTATCACGGCCCTGTTGATCCTGGGTTTTGTTCCAGGAAGGCCAAGGCAGGTGTCACATGTCAGGGTATTAGGTCTTGTCTCCTTTTTAAGGTTTACAGGGTTCCTGCACCCGCAAAATATCTTGCTCTGGGTATTCAATTGCACATGGGTTTCCAGGCCTATCTTTACCTTCATTTTCCCAGATCCTTATACATGTATGTCCCATCAAAGTATTTACCATAATAATTACAGCCTTTGGGAAGTTTGCCAAACTCCTTGAATCCGATCTTATTGTATACATGCTTGGCTACATCGTTGTTATCATATACAGTAAGTGTGGCAATCTTACATTTTAACACATCCCTTCCTAGTTTACAAAGGGTTTTCATTGCTTCTTTACCGATCCCCGGGCCTCTGTATTCCTTTGCTATTGTTGCTCCAAGATCACACACATGTTCTTGGGCGTGTAAAATCTTTTTTCTAACACCAATGCTGCCGACAAATCTATTATCAATCTCAACAACAAGATTGATATTCTTCCCTTCCCTATTCTTTCTTATTGTGTCAGTTAACCATCTCTTTTCTTCTTCCAGGGTGAATTTTCTCTGCCAGCCTATCTTTGCCTTTTCCTTTATTAACGAGTTTATAAATTCTCTTCCCTGGACGGCATCAGAAGGCTTTAAACACCTGAATACAACCCTGTTGCCTCCAACCTCGAATTCCCTAATTATCCTGCCTGGCCTGAAAAACGTGTTCTTAGCCATAATATTAATTAATAGATTGTAATATAAGAATATGAGCGTATACAAGAACATACTGGAAAGAAGGACAATCCGGAGGTTCCAGCCCAGGCCTGTTCCTTACAAAATCCTGGAAAGATGTGTAAATGCAGGAAGAATGGCTCCTTCAGGAGCAAACCTGCAGCCCTGGGAATTCATTATTGTAGATGACAAAAACAAAGCCCAGAATGTATTTCCAACCCTGGCGTGGGCCGGCTATCTGGAGAACGGTGCTCCGCCAAAGGGACAGGAGCCTATGGCCTACATAGTTATACTCTTGAACAAAGAAATCCGTCCCCGGGGAGGCCACCATGATACAGGAATGGCTGCCCAGAACATCATGCTTACGGCCCATGAGGAAGGCCTTGGATCCTGCTGCATAGGAAGCGTACAGAGGAACAGGCTAAGGGCCATACTAAATATACCAGAAACCAGGGAGATAGATCTGGTTATAGCCCTGGGATATCCTGCTGAGAAATCCAAGGCAGAAAAGGCCAGGGAATCCATAAAATACTGGAAGGATGATGAAGGAATTCTGCATGTTCCAAAAAGATGCCTAAAAGACCTGGTCCACAGGAATTCTTACTGATTATTTCTGAGCCTCGTAAATCTGAGTGATTTCAGTGTTTGTTAAGGCCCTTTTGTAGATGAGCATGTCATCAATTGAACCATCAAAAAAATATCTGCTGTGCCGTTCATTTCCTATTCTAACAGTATTAAAGCTACCGAGAGGAACAATTAGGGCAGAAAAGTCTGATTCCAGAGAATTAATCTCAACTCCATTAATGAAGATACTCAAAGCAGACCCATCAAACCTTAAGGCAACATGCTGCCAGCTCCCAAGACTATAATCCTGACCTGTGGATACAGTTTCCCGTATTTCATTGTTTGAGATTTCACCATAAAACCTTACAGTATCTTCAGACCCTCTTGTGAATATGTTGTATTGCATATATGGTGTTTGCTCTATGGTTCCTTTGGCAATAACAGCTGCTGAAGAGGTTTTCTCCGGTTTTACCCATACAGATATTGTGAAGGATTCGTTCAAGTGGAAATCATCATTGTTGGGTGCATCAATGTACTGATCTATCCCATTGAAAATAACTGCATAGCTATTACCATTTCTTTTCTCAAAACTTGGATCACCACCTATCCAGGTTCCTGTATTTCTATCATGATAATCTTTAATATTACCCTCAAACCTGAAAAAGGTCACAAAATCCATGGGAATTCCAGATAAACTCTGGCATCCATAATCACTCCCATCCACAGAACCGTCACAATCATTATCCTTCCCATCATCACAATTATCCATTTCGTTGGCTTCTGGAACACCATAACCACCACAGGAGCAAGCGCAACTTGTGCAGTCATGGCTAGAATATGTGCATGATGACCCAGAACAGGAATAATCCCTTTCCTTACTACCATAACAACCATCCTGCCAATCGCAGTTCTGGCAGTTAGGAAATGCCCCACAGGAGGCATCATTTCCAAAACAGGCCTTGGTGCCAACACACTCTCCATCCACACAACTACCGCCAAACACACAGTCATCATCATTCAGGCATACGCAAGGCAAGGCCCCCACAGCCACTTCCGGCATTCCATTAACACTGCCATCACAGGCCGGAGTTCCCATCCTGACTCTGTAATCAAAGCCAGCCGGGTTGACAAACAGACTGTCAACATCATAATCAACCAGTTCTGAAGAAAAATTCACTTTGAATGGATAAAGATATCCTCCTGTCCCATCTGGGTTGTTTCCAAAAATGTTTTTGCTATGTTCAAATACCCTGGAATACAATCCCAGGTCATTCCTGTCATCTGCCAGCACCCATCTGGTGATGATGTTGTTTTCCATCATGAGCATGTTATTGGATTCTTTACCCTCATAACCAACAGCAGGGGCACCTCCACTACTTGGGCTTGACCCAACTGGTATAACAAGGGTATTGTTTACCATGGTGATGCCACCCTCAGTACCGCTCCAGTAAAGTGGCACTGTGGTATAAATCAGATTGTTCTCAATCCTGACATTGTCCGGACCGACCATTTTCAACCCCTGCCCGCCCTCATCTCTCCTGATGATATTATTTTTAATGGTAAGGTTGGTAACGTTTGAATGTATTTGTATGGAGTCTGTATGAGCATAATCAACATATACATCATCAATTGTTGCTCCGCTCTCCTGGCCGATAACGGTTCCTCCTCCATGGCTTTTCTTCAGAAAACGACCATTGTTGGTCTGGATGGCCACAACCCCATTCAAGAGCACATCAACAACCAAGCCTTCTGCTCCGGTGTCCGGCTGGATTACAGTCTCATTCTCTATGAAAGTGCCGGTCAGGGTTCCTGTGATAGGGAAGGATGTTCTATACTGGTTGATATCGTAAATTGTATTGTTTTCTATAATAACATGGTTGGAATTTGCATTTATGCCATCCTCTCCGATGTGATGACAGCTGTTATTTATTATGAATATGTAATCATTTTTTTCAGCGCTTATTGGTCTGGTATTTCCCCATATGTCATTGTTTTCAATATAGATGTGTTTAGACCCAGACTGTATAGAAACAATGTGGACATTTGGATAAAAGTATGGAGCATGATATCCATCATAAGGCATATAGTATTCTTTTGTTATATTAGAATTCAGAATCTTGACATAGCCTGAGTATAATATTTTAACTCCGTTCTTAATCCTGAACCCATCAATAATCACATAGTTCCTTCCGTTTTCATCACCATCATCCGGCCAGGCATCCTCATTCCTAATATAAACCATATCCAAAACAGGGGTATGGCCGGCATCTGCCTTATAGGTTATCCAGTCATTCCTGTAGATATGCCATTTAAGTCTTGGATTCTGTCCGTTATTCTCATCATAGGCTCCATAATTCCCATTCCTTACCACAACAAAGTCGCCATCCTGCACCATGGGGTCATAACCGTCAGGAACATACCCGTCCTTATAATTCTGGGCCCTTGTTATTGTGCACCATGGGCGCTCACTTGTGCCAGGCCCTTCATCAGAACAAGAAGGATCATCAATAGAGACATAGTAATTACCCACCAAGCCATCACAATCAGTATTGCAAAAACCTATGTTCCCATTACTGCTTCCATCATCACAATTCTCTCCTGGTTCTTTTAAACCATTTCCGCAAACACCCTCATAAAAACATTCTCCACCTGAGCAAACCTTTCCTGCCCCACAATCTATACCATCCGATCTTTTTAAACACCCATCTTCTAAACTGCAGGTATAAAGTTTATTTCCATCACAAAAACTCCCAGTTGCAGAACATCCCGGATCGTTTGTGCAAGGAGGGATAACAGCTCCCTCATAATAACCCTCAATGGCCTCGAAAAGATCACCCACACAACCAGAACACAGATACCATTCCTGGATATAATTATTCAGTTCTGTCATATTAATTGTATCATCACAATTAATGTCAGCTCCTGTGAGGCAGGCTCGGACAGGTACAATCATTATCAAAAACAAAAGCATAACCAATGCAATCAAGAAAATTTTCATAATATAATATTGTCTACACGTTATTTAAATCAGAATTCCACCGCTCAATAGACCGGCGGTTTCACCCAGCGAGGCAAACAGCGAACACCAGCCGCGGCGGAATTGCTCTCAAACGATTAGCCAATTGCATGCGGCTGGCGGCGAGGAGTTGGCCAATTAACCGTTTGAGAAGTTAGAAAAAAGGTTTATAAACTTTATTCTGAGCGTGAAATCACTTTTTTTTCAGATGCACATCCAGCTGGGGGAATGCTATTTCTATCTTTTCCTTGTCAAATTTTTTCTTTAATTGCTTTATGAATTCATGCCTGGCCTTGAATTTGTTGGAATATTTTTTTACCTTCATGAATACGCTGAAGTTAATGGATGAGTCGCCAAACTCCTTAAACCTGACCTTTGGTTCAAAACCCTCAACACCGCCATTATCCTTAAGAACCTTTTTGGCGATCTGAAGGGCTATTTTTTCCACCCTTTCCAGATCAGAACTATAGGCCACGCCGACTGGTATAATAAAACCAACAATCTCGCTTGGTGAATAATAATTGACTATCTTGCTTTCTGCTAATTTTGAATTAGGGAGTATAACGAGATTGTTCTCATAGTTCCTGATTCTTGTTGTCCTCCAGCCGATATCCACAACCTTGCCCCTGTCACCGCCCTCTATTTCTATGTAATCCCCAATCCTTATAGGCCTGTCCAGAACAATATGCGCTCCTGCAAAAAAGTCAGTGAGTGTTCCCTGCAGGGCCAGTGCGATTGCAAGGCCTCCTATGCCCATGGCAGCTATAAGTGTGGTAACCTGAATGCCCAGCTGATTAAGTATCCATATGCCTGCAAGCCCATATACAATGATAAGCACAACCTTCTTGAAGATAGGCAGGAACTGTTCATCTGCCTTGGTTTTTGTTTTTGCAGCTATCTCCTTTCCATACCATTCTATTACTGCATTGATCAGCCTGGAAACAATATATGCCCCGAAAAGTATGAATATAACAGTAAAGACCATGGAGAGATTTGCTGCATGCACAGCCAGAACAGAAAGATTTCTTATCGCAATATAGACACCACCCAACAGAATGCCGTAAAACAAAGGCCTGCGTATGGCAGCAACGATCATATCATCAAGTTCGCTTTCTGTTCTTTTGGTTAGTTTGCTGATATGCCTCTTAATAATATAGTTTAGGAGCTTGGCCACCACCACAGATAAAATGATTATTGCAACAGCTATTATATACTCAGAATATTGCATTATAATATCAAATAAGCCCATATAGAATTATTACAGGGCTGACTTAAAAATTTATTTAAATACACAGGGCAATTCCTTAACATGGCACAGCAAATAAGGCACCTTGAAGAGATAATGAGAAAGGCCGGTGCAGACATGACACCAGAGAACAGGCAGATGCTTGACAAGGCTGTCAGGGAAGTTCTTGGTATGCAGAGGGCCGACTCTTCTGATGTCAATAAAAAAGTGAAATCCATAATCCAGGGAGATCCGGAAACAAGAAAAGAGTTCGAGAAAAGGGTAACAGGTCTTTTAGTTAAATATCTCATAACAGGTTGAATATAAAAGATTTTTTCTAAATATTTGGGCACGCGAGATGTAAAGCTTGTTTTGGGCATGAGCAGATGTAACATTTAAATACTTTGTGGAAAATTAAATAAACAAGAACCTTTACGGATAATAAAAAGGTTCTTGTTTGCGATAAAGTGTTCACGGAAACACCGCAACAGTGCTGACCTGAGATAAGGTCCACGTCAGAAACAGTATCTATTAGGTGCGGTTTCAGGAAAAACCTTCGGGTAAATTCTCAAAGACAAGGATATCATATCAGGCCAGCACATAGGTTTATTGACATTCTTCTTGTTGTTGAGAAAACCAGTCATCTGAACAGAATCTGGGATCACGGGTTGACAAAAAAATTGTTTCATAACAAAATTTTATTGCATCCTTTTTGGAAGCCCATATAGGTGATGTCATTGTTTCATTATCAAACTCATAGTAATTTGCCCTGTCGCAATAATCAGAAACATTACCATGAACCTCAAATATTGTAAATATACATTCTTTGCTGATGTTTTCATCTTCAATATATTCACAATGGCCCAGATGATGAAAGAGTATTAATGTTTTTTCATCCCAGGCAAAACAGGCATCGTCTAATCTTATCACTCTCCTATCACAGGTGTTTTGAAAGAAATCTGGTTCCAAACCAATATCTTTACAAAAAGACCCTGGAAATTCTTTACATTCAGCATACATGCTTGTAGATTGATTAAAAATACACCAGTCCCGATCCAGACCTGAATAATAGTCACAATCCACAGAATCCCAATATGCAACATTATATCTCTGATTAAATTGTTCCGTAATATAATTATTTCTCTGAACCTCTAAAAATGAAGTATAGGACAGAGCAAATATAAAAAACACAATGAAACCAATCTGTAAAAACTTATTAATTCTTCCTAAAAACAGGATGGGTTTGATATACCCTAAGATAGTTATCAAGTATATTTCGTAATTTAAATAAGAATTCCACCGGTCTCTGACCGGTGGTTCCAAACAAGGTAAT
>CAYNRQ010000036.1:0-10621 GCA_964399875.1 uncultured archaeon | reverse complement strand
AGCGATTGCCTTGTTTGGAACCACCGGTCAGAGACCAGTGGAATTCTGATTTAAAAACAAGTTTACAAAAAAATATTATGAACTATTTTATTATTCTTACTACAGAGTGTGACCTGAAATGCAGATACTGCTACGGAAAGGCCATAGATTTCTCTTGGAACAAAACAAGACTAAGGTTTGATTATTCTTTGCCTGAAACAATTTCATATACAATTCAAGACCTCGCCAGCTTCATCAGTAAGGATCCAGATGCCACCTTGATTCTTTATGGTGGCGAGCCCACCCTAAGGCCTGAGCTAATCAAACAAATCCTCCAAAAAGTGAAGGCCAAAAGATTCATGATCCAGACACATGGTCTCCATCTGGACAGGCTCTCTGCATCTTTATTGAAACAGTTTCATACCATCCTGGTATCCATAGACGGCGACAGGGTCACCACTGATTACTACAGAGGTCATGGAGTATACGACAGAATTATCAGAAATACCATGTCCATAAGAGATTCTTTTCAAGGAGAGATAGTGGCAAGAATGACAGTGGCCGAGAACACCGACATATTCAGGCAGGTAACACACCTGGCAGGCCTTGGGCTTTTCGACTCTGTCCACTGGCAGTTAGATGCACTCTTTGGAACAGATTTCCAGAAAAGAGACTTTCAGGCATGGGTCCACAAATCCTACAATCCCGGTATTGAAAAACTCCTGGAATGGTGGATAAAAGAAATAAAGAACGGAAAAGTCCATAAAATTTACCCCTTTCAAGGTCTTGTCCAGAGCTACATGAAAGGAGAAAAGACCATGCTCAGGTGCGGAGCAGGGTGGATTCAGTTTGCCATACTCACAGACGGCACCATAGCACCTTGTCCTGTAATGGCAGGTCTTAAAGACTTCTACCTGGGTAATATCAAGAACACAACCCCAAAAGACATTGAGCGTGTCTGTGTCTCAGGCCAATGCAGGGCCTGCAGACTCCTGAATGAATGCGGAGGCCGGTGCCTCTATGCCAACAGGACCATGTGGTGGGGCCAGGAAGGCTTTAGCCAGGTCTGCGGGACAGTAGAGAATATCCTGGATTGCATAAAAAAGGTTCTTCCAGAAATAAAAAAGCTCCTTAAAGAAAACAAAATCTCCATGAGGGATTTCGAGTATACAAAATACAACAGCTGCGAAATAATACCATAAATAAAAGTAAGAGAGGTTTTACCTCTCTCTTTCAGCTTTTATGAATTCTTCTACCATCCGCCTTGCCACATCATCCGGGAACTGCTGAGGCGGATGTTTCATAGTATATGAGGATATGCTTATCAGTCTTCCTCCTATACCCCTGTCCAGACCCAGCTTTGCACATCTTATTGCATCTATTGCCACACCAGCACTGTTTGGTGAATCCTCTACTGATAACCTCAGCTCGAGGTTGACCGGTGCATTACCAAACTTCCTGCCTTCCATCCGGATGAAGCAGACCTTGTTGTCTTTCTGCCATGGCACATAGTCAGAAGGCCCGATATGGACATTGTTAGGTTCCAAAGGCTGCGGGAGCTGGCTCTGAACAGCATCTGTCTTGCTAATCTTCTTGCTCTTCAGCCTTGCTCTCTCCAGCATGTTAAGGAAGTCTGTGTTACCTCCTGTATTCAGCTGGTATGTCTTATCTAGCTTGACCCCACGATCAGCCCATAGCTTTGTCAGCACCCTGTGGGTTATGGTTGCACCGACCTGTGCCTTTATATCGTCTCCCACAATAGGTATCCTTTTTTCCTCAAACTTTTTTGCCCATTCATCATCTGAGACTATAAACACAGGCATACAGTTCACGAAAGCAACACCAGCATCCAGGCAACATTTTGCGTAGTACCTGGTCGCTTCCTCAGAACCAACAGGCATGTAATTTACCAAAACCTCGGCTCCAGAGTCTCTTAAGGCCTTAGTAACATCAACTGGTTTTTCTTTTGATATCCTAAAGGCCTCTTTTTCTGGGAAGTCTTCCATGTGCTTTGCAGATCCGTCCAGAACAGGTCCCATCTGCACCTCCACACCAAACTTTGGTACATTCTTCTGGAAAACCAGAGTGTTATTTGGTTGTGCAAATATGGCCTCTGAAAGATCCTTGCCAACCTTTCTTGCGTCTATATCAAAGGCGGCAACAGGCTTAACACTGGCTATGCTGTAACCACCCAAAACATTATGCATGAGGCCCGGGACCAGCTCATCATTCGAAGATACGTCCTTGTAAAATACAAGCCCCTGTATAAGACTTGAAGCACAGTTTCCTACCCCAGCAATCGCAAGTTTTAATTCTTTACTCATCAAATCACCTCTTAATTTAATTCATATTGCTCCAGTATCTCTTGTGCGATATCAGAGCCTTTATATTTTACGATTGTAAAATACATGTTAAAATATTGCTGAAGCATATTTAAATACTTTACACATGTAAAATAAACCCCTACACCCAACACCTAAAAAATCGATACGTTTATAAGATTAATTGACACTATATAATAGTTAAATAAACCAAATACACCAAAACCATGTTCCACAAATCACTTCATTCAAAGGTCCTTGAGGCCTCCGGGCTGATTTGCTTTAGCTCGAATCATAGAAGAAAAGAAACCAACACCAAGAGACAACGAAAGACAAAATAAAGTCTCGGATACTGGGTTTTGATTAGTTTTAGGTATATCGTATGCGTATGCATGAAAACGGAATAGAACCCATACTGAAAGGACGGGTCCATGAAGACCAAGATCAGTAAGTCAAGCACATTCGTATTGCTAGCGTTAGGAATAATCCTGACAATAGTACTGAAACCAGCAATCACCAACCCGTGGGGCAGATTACCGCAACCCCAGAACGCATCAGTTATAAACGCACTGGACCCGGATCCACCACAGGATCAAGTCAACACAATCTTTATGGTCACTAAGAACGGGGAAATCTATGCAATAGTCCAGTTGAAGGACAGTTGCCTAGAGTGCCACCGTGACCAGCCAAAACCGCTTCTATTCAGGGAGCACTCGGAAAACCTTGTCAACAAACAACCAGAAGAAGGCCCTCTCAAAGGCCATCGGCAGGCTCCAGGACCCGAATGACACCGAGAAGATTAATCTCACAATGGGGGAGTGGATACTTCAAGCCATGTCACAGAGGCCCGGGATCAAGAAAGCATCAAGAGGTGACCGAAGTATTCAGGAAGTCGGGTATCCTGAAACTCTAACAACAACACGTCCGTAAGGAAATGACGCTATATGCACATTGGTGTTTGAAGGAGAATGTTATGAACAGTAACAGATTTCAGCAAGAAATTGGAGTAGATGTGCTTCCTGAGGTTCTTCTCTCGGGAGAGGTCTTTTCCCCACTACAAGCAATCCAGTTGGCCATGCATTTACACACATGCCAGGCCTGCAGGAGAGAATTCCTACAGATCCATGGCAAGGAAAGGATCAGGAGAGAGGTGCTGGGAGAGGACGACCCCGGAGCAATGATGCTCAGCCTCATCAGGGAGATGCTCACACTCCTGGACGTTATGGCAGTCGCCGAGGCGCTCGGGCCGCAACCCGATCCCGCAGAAGCCGTCCGAAGTACTGTGAATTGATGTAGAGGAGTTGATAGTGTGGATATCATCTCAGGGCCAGTGGTTCTGTGGCCTTCATACACCTGACCGATCCTCTGGTCAACGCAGATGGCCACTATGACTGTGACCAATGTCACACACTCGCCGAGGTTAGTGGTTTGTAAACCCAGTAATGGGTGGGGGAGCAAAGGGCGTAAACATATCGCCCTTTCTTTTTGTATTGTCAACTTAACGGGATAACTACCATTAAAAACCAAAACCCTAAAATCTATTATGAAAGTCTCAGAAATCATAAAAATCCAGACTCCACACCAGAGATCCGAGCTCTAAAAGGCCTTATAGAAAACAACCCATGGCACAAAAACGATTCTGTATACGAACACACACTCAAGGTCTTCCACAACCTAGAGATAAAAACTATTTTACATTTATAAAACACCTCCCACTAATTATTAAAATGGCACCACTAAACAGACTCAAACACCTGAATACCAAGGAATGTTTGTGGGTATATGTTTTGAAGATTCTTTCTGAGAGGCCCACCCATCCATATGTTATACGGAAGGAGATACAGGAAAGGTTTGGATTCAAACCAGGCACCATGACAGCCTACAAGGTACTCTATCTTCTGGGAAGAAAAAACCTTGTGAAGAAAACAAAGAAAGGACGCAAGAATGTATACAAGATAACAGAATCCGGCAAGAACGCCCTTAAAAAGGCCATAATGTTCTACAAGAGCAGGATTGAACTGCTGAAATAACTAAAACCAAACCTTAGTATGAAGCCGCATCTTGTTCTCCTTCCCTTCTGCGGACTATGGCTTCCGGGTTCATAAAAAGTTTAAATATAGAAGTATAGTCCATACAGGATTTCTTTATCGCATCTTGTAACAAAGCAAGGTCGTCCTTGCCTTCTACGCCGGTTATCCCGTTTCTCTGAAGCAATTCAGACAAAGAAATATTTCCATATTCATCATCTACATTATCCAGCACACCTTTCCTAAAAAAGAGGTTAAAACCCATCACTTCTGGCCTGTCAAACTTAACCAATTCATATGTATGTTCTGCATCATCAATATGTCCTGCGAAATATCTAATGGTGTTATCCCTTGAACTTTCAGGGTTTTTTAAGTGATAATCGTCCCTAAAACCCATATCAAACCATCTATAAAACCAACTTACAAGGGAGTATTTTCCTTCTCTGATAGCGTGTCTTGTGAATATGGGATCATCATCACACCAATCACCAACCTCAAGTTCCTCCAATTTCATCCCTGAGGCTGTCACTGCATCAACCCAAGCAAGTTCCAAAGGAGTTTCTACATATTCCACATTACCCCAGTCCGGTATTATCAGTTTCATATAGAATTAATAAAATGATAAATATTTAAAGTTTATTCACTTCACAGTAGTTTTAAAACAATAATATCATGCATAAAAATAGAATTCATGCAAGCTCTGTTCACAAAAAACTTTATATATTAATACTGGAATATTAATCTAACTATATCAATATAATTGGAGGTGTAGATATGCCCGCAGCATTTGTAAAGTTTGAGGTCCCGAAGGATGTGATAAACAAGACCTATGAGGCAATAACAATAGCAAAAACAACAGGAAAGATAAGAAAGGGTGTAAATGAAACTACAAAATCAATAGAAAGGGGAATAGCCAAGCTAGTGATTATGGCACAAGATGTGAGCCCCGAGGAGATACTGATGCATCTGCCTGTCTTGTGCGAGGAGAAGAAGGTTCCATACACATATGTCCCATCCAAAGATGAACTGGGCAAGGCAGCAGGAATAGAGGTCCCAACATCTGCTATATCCATTGTGGAAGAAGGGGAAGCAAAGAAGATGATTGCTGATATCGCAAGCAAGGTTAAGCCAGTAAGTAAATAGATAATGTGATACTATGCCTGTGGCAGCTGAGATAATTAATATATCAGGGAAATTAGGAATAAAAGG
The DNA here is from genome assembly GCA_964399875.1 of uncultured archaeon. Taxonomy (GTDB): domain Archaea; phylum Aenigmatarchaeota; class Aenigmatarchaeia; order QMZP01; family QMZP01; genus CAYNRQ01. The sequence continues at coordinate 5,085 of CAYNRQ010000036.1, read as the reverse complement.
TGTGAGCAGAATAAGATGCAAGGTTCTGGAAGGCCGCGACAAGGATAAAATTGTCACAAGGAATGTTGTGGGGCCTGTAAGAGTAGGAGATGTCATACTTCTTAAGGAAACAGCCATGGATTCAGAGGCCAAGCTGGTCCAGAGATAACCCAAGGTGTTATTATGGCAAAATGCTCTTTTTGCGGAGGAAAGATCCCTGAGGGAAGGGGAAAGATGTTCGTGAAAATCACAGGCCATATATTAAATTTTTGTAACTCCAAGTGTCAGAGAAACTGGAAACTCGGAAGGGACGGCTCCAAGACAAAATGGACAGAGGCCTCAAGAAAGGACAGGGTCCCAGCAGAGAAACCTGCTGAGAAAAAGGCAGAGAAGCCCGCAGAAAAACCCAAGGAAACCAAACCAGAGGAAAAACCAGCTGAAAAGAAGTAATTACAACCCTTCCAAAAATTCTTTCTCAGTAAAGTGAAGATCCCCAGGAATTATTATCACAGCAGGTGTTTTGGATTGTTTCACCTTTTTCAGATTATGAACCTTTCCATAACTAACTGTTTCATCCCCACCCAACTGACAGGCCACAACAACCCTATCCTGGCCAGAAATAATCTCTGCTTTCTCCAAAATCTCAAGGCCTTCCTTCACACTCATGTACTTTGGTGGCTTGACATCAAGAAGAACCAAAGTATGAGCTCCAATCTTTTTATTCCCCCTGATTGTTTCAAAACATGTCTTGGGTTCATAACCCTCCTGAGGATAACAAAGGGTAGTGACCTTTCCAAACTTATACAACTGAAGGCCTGTAGAGGCCACTGCAGTCAAGATCGAGGAACCATGTATAACCTTGTATTTAATTCCCTTTTCCTTAGCTTCTGTAAGTAGAGAAAGGTGTGTGGTTGCTACCAGGGCATCACCAGGAACAAAAACACCGACATCCTTAGAGTTGGCCTCTTCCAAAAGTTTTCCTGAATCATCCTCCATCCCAGACCTTGGCAATTCCACAACCTTTTTACCAATAAGCTTCCCAAGCTTCTCAGCAGATGTTCCGGTCTTATTTGTATAGAACTCCACATAGAGTTTATCACACTTCTTGGCCGTTTCCAAGGCCTTAATACTCATGTCCTTCTCATCCCATAGACCAAGCGAGATTAGGTAAAGCATGTTAAAGAATTAATACGGGGGTATTTAAATCAGAATTCCACCGGTCTCTGACCGGTGGTTCCAAACAAGGCAATCGCTAACAGTCACCAGTCACTATGCGGAATACTCTCAAACAATTAACCAGGAGCTCCGCATCCCGCCAGTCTTATTAACCAATTGTATGTGACCGGTGGTAAGGAGCTAATCAATTAACTGTTTGAGATCAGAATCCACCGGCGGTTTCAGCCAGCGAGACAAACAGGGAACATCAGCCGCGGCGGAATGCCCCCAAACGATTAACCAATTACATGCGGCCGGGGGCGAGGAGCTGGCCAATTAGCCGTTTGAGATCTTGTTTGAATGACTACATCTTTTCAGGGGCATCTATACCCAGAAGGTTTAAGGCGTTTTTCAGGACTATTTTTGTTGCCATAACCATAGCCAGTCGGGCTTTTTTCGTTTTTTTATCCGCCTTCAGAACAGGAAGATTCTGGTAGAATTCGTTGAATATATCTGCAAGACTGTGCGCATAGTTTGCAATATAATGTGGCCTGTAGTCCCGGACTGAGTGTGAAACTGTTTCAGGGAACTGTGCCAAGTGATTCACAAGGTTTTTCTCCCTTGAGTCTTGGAGTATTGATATGTTGAATTCAGGCACTGCCTTTATCTTTCCCTTCCGGAGGATGGAGCAAGCCCTCGCATGACTATACTGGATGCAAGGAGCAGTGTCACCCTCGAATTTCAGAGCGTCCTTCACACTGAAAGCATATGTCTTTTCTGGTGAGACCTTTATCATGGCATATTTAATGGCTCCTACTGCCACTGTTCTTGCAATGGACTCCTTGAGCTTGTTATCATAAGCTGGCATCTTTTCATGGACTGTTCTTTTGGCAGCGTCAATAACCCTTTCAAAGAGGTCATCCACTGAAACAAACTTTCCTGCACGGGTTGACATTGTCCCCTCTGGAAGCAGAAGAAATTCATAAAAGATTACATTGTAATTTTTGGTTTCACTGGGAAATAAGAGACCAAGGGCTGTCTTTAGTTGACGGAAGTAAAACTTCTGGTCTGTTCCTATAATGTTAATATTTTTATCAGCCTTGGAGAATTTGTACTGATGAAAGGCCATGTCCCGGGCTGGATATATGGTAGTTCCGTCTTCCCGGGTCAGGGTGAACTCTCTTTCTATTCCGAATTTTTTTAGGTCCAGGAAAATTCTTTCCTTTGATTTTTTTCCCTGGGGAAGTTTTTGCACTTTTTTTAAAATTTTCCTCACAGACCCGTCCTTTAGTGATTTACTCTCCATGAAGAATTCATCTATGTTGATTCCGATCCTGGACAGGGTTTCTTTATGACCTTTTACACATTCGTTTGCTAAAAAGTGGAAGTCCTTGGCTAGTTTTTCATCCCCTGATTCAAATGCCTGTATAGTTTTTTTGATCTCATCCTCAGCATTTGGGTTTTTTTCCATATCCCTGTTTCCCCTGATGTATAAATCCAGTACCCACCAGTCCTGTTTCTTGTCCGGTTTTTTTCTGCTCTTCTGATACTCTTTAACAGCTATAGCTATCTGCCTTCCTGTATCATTTACCCAGGATATCGTTCTGGTATTGTAACCATAGAATTTAAGGATTCTGCATACAGAATCTCCCAAAACAGAGTTCCTGAAATGTCCCAAGTGCAAGGGCCCGTCTGGGTTTGCAGAGGTATGTTCAACCATGATGGTTTCTTTTTGTTTCTTTCCTGACCCGTATTTGCCCTTTTCTTTCAGGATTGTCTGGATGGTCAGCTGGCCCAGTTTTTTCCAGTCTGCATAGAAGTTGAGATAAGGACCTGTAGCTCTTACTTCCTTTACGAGACCTTTTGGTTTTGTTTTTGCTGCCAGACCTTTGGCTATCTCTGCTGGATTTTTTTTCTTGGATTTGGCTAAGACAAAACAAGGCAAGGCAAGATCTGAATCTATGTTTTCTGGTGGTTTTTCCAGAAATCTCTCTTGGCCTTTGGGGACTAGTTTTTCCACTTCAGAACGGAACTTATCGGCTGGATTCATAAATATTATTTAAACCCATTAAATAAATAAACCATATCATATAGCCCTGTAGTCTAGCGGTCAAACCTTTCCATGTAAGGGAAGGGGTTACGGATACCGGGCCTTGGAGAGCCTTTATTCACGGGGGTTCATATTTCCATGAAGAAACTCTCCGGGAAAGAAACTCTGGCAAGGCTTTGAGCAGTTTGCTGCAATGATAGGAGGAAACCCGGTGACCCAGGTTCGAAAGCACTGAGTGGCTCTGAATTTGAGTCTTGACAGAAGGAAACATCTGATGGTCGAATACCATCAGCAGCCGGCTTCTGTCTGTGCCTGTAATTCCTGGCAGGGCTATACGGCATGATCTCCTGTCATTATACAAAGAAGAGACGAGATGCTCTCAAACAATTAACCAGGAGCTCCGCATCCCGCCAGTCTTATTAACCAATTGTGTGTGACTGGTGGTAAGGAGCTAATCAATTAACCGTTTGAGACAGTTATATATCAGGGGCCAGAAAAAGGCTTGTTGTTTGATCTTACTCTTTAAGGGCCCGCATGCCCTTCTGGGTTATGACAAAGCATGTTCCCAAGGACTCCACCTTTTCCACATAACCCATATCCACCAGTCTTCTTATATTTAAGTCCATCCCGCTGTAGTTCTGATTGCTAAGGGCTGTAACTAACTCGCCCTTTGTCACGAGCAGCTTTCCTCTCAATACATTCAATACCATTCTGTCGGCTTCTGTTAGCATACCATCTCCTCTTTTAGTTGAATTACACTTTCTGGTCCGAGAAGTGTTTCCACTATCTTAAAAGCAAATTCCATTGCTGTTCCCGGACCTTGGGATGTTATTATATTATCATCCACAACAACCCTTCCTTCCCTCGGCCTTGCTATCTCTCTTTCCATGCCAGGATATATTGTTGCCTTTCTGTTTTGGAGAATCCCTGCTTTTTGGAGAAGAGAGGGTGCTGCACATATAGCAGCTATGGTTTTCTTTTTTTCATCAAATCTTCTGATTACATCAAGAATTCTGTTTGATTTTCCAAGGTTTGCATAACCAGGACTTCCACCAACCAGTACAAGAGCATCAAATTCTTTTTCTATATCATTTACATCGCTTATCTTTTTGTCAGCTATAACAGAAACCCCTCTTGAACCCCTTACCATTGTCCCTGCCAGACCCATGGTTGTTACATCAAGGCCCGCTCTTCTTAATACATCTATGGTTGTTACTGCCTCTATTTCTTCAAAACCATCTGCCAGTGGAATCAAAATCCTCATTCTATCACTATTCTGACAAGGCCTTTGCTATCTCATCACCAAACCGAGTTGCTGCCTCAGGTCCCTTTCCTGTTATTATCTTTCCGTCGCTTGTTACTTGTTCTCCTGTGTATTTTGCCCCCCTGTTTTCAAGGTTCCCCTGCTCACTTGGATATGATGTTGCACTTTTATCCTGCAGAATGCCTGCATTGGCTAATATGCTTGGTGCTATACATATGGCTGCCAGAACCTTGCCCTTTTCATAGGCCTGCTTTGCTATATTCAAGGCCTTTGAATCATTAAAGTAAGCTGCAGCTCCTGTGCCTCCAACAAACACAACAGCATCGTATTCATCCACACTGACATCATCCAGTGTTTTGTCTGGCGTGACTGTTCCTCCCAGCATGCCCCTTATTTCACCTGTTCCTGCAGAAGCTGTAATAGTCGCTATGCCCTTTGAATCAAGAACGTCTTTTGTTTTGAAGTATTCTTCATCCCTGAAATTCTCGGGTGCTATTATCAAAAGAACCTTTTTATCAGACAACATTTGAACACCAAATTTATATAGATATATTGTTAGTAGCAATATTTATTTATTCAGCGCTGACAGCGCTGAAATAGCTATCTCAAACGGTTAATTGATTAGCTCCTTACCACC
>CAYNRQ010000035.1:0-11254 GCA_964399875.1 uncultured archaeon | reverse complement strand
ATTTAAACCTCTGTCTTTCTGAAAAGATAGGCGCCAAGGGTTATCATTGCCACAGAAAATCCCAAAAGCACTGAGATATTCACAAACCAAGGCATGCTGGAAACCCCAATTAAGCTCGATCTCAGGCCATCCACACCATAGGATAATGGGTTTATTCTTGTCAAAACCATTAACCATCCGGGAAGTCCCTGTATAGGAAAAAAGGCCCCGGACAGTATCCATATCGGCATTATAAGAAAGTTCATTATAATCTGAAACCCCTGCATATCCCTCATCCTGGATGCAAAGGCAATGCCCAGGCTCACAAAGGACATGGATATCAGCAGAATAAAGATTATGGACACCAGTACACCAAAGATACTGGTCACCTGGACTCCAAGGCCTATGGCTATCCCGAGCACTATAAAGGCCTGTATTACGCCTGTTGTCATGCCTGCCGCCACTTTCCCTAAAACTATGGATGTCCTGCTAACAGGGGCCACCAGGATTTCCTTCAGGAACCCAAACTCCTTGTCCCAGAGAACAGAAATCCCTGTGAACATGGAAGAAAACAACAGGGTCATGGCTATTATGCCCGGCGCAACAAAATCCAGATAGTTCATATCAGAAAAGCCTGCAGGAAGCGTCAGGGTGGAATTGATCCCTATACCTAAGAAAGCAAGAAAGAAAAAGGGCATTGCTGTGTTTCCTATAATCCTGCTCTTGGCCCTCACAAACTTCTTCATCTCCCTTAGCCATATGGTATAGATAGCTATTGGGCTTGCCAGTCTCATCTTAATGCACACCCCTCATCCGTCCCCTTATCCTCATAATGTATTTTGAATCGCCTGCCTCTTCCCTTATCATTCTTCCTGTGAAATGTATGAAAACATCCTCCAGGGTTGGTTTGTGCAGCTCCACTGACTTCACCTTGATCTTGAGCTTCTCTGATATCTTTATTATATCAGGTATCCTGGTCTCTCCTTTCTTCAGGCTTATATTAACATGCTCGTCAACAATCCTGGTCTTCTCAACCCATTTGTATTTCCTCATAGCATCAGCAAATATCCTGCATCTGGATACCTTGACAGAGATTATGTCCGAACCTATGGCATCCTTGAGTCTCTTCGGGGTGTCAAGGGCCAGGATTTTTCCATGGTCCATTATGGCTACCCTGTCGCAAAGGTAGTCTGCCTCATCCATGTAGTGTGTTGTAAGTATTATGGTTATTCCCATCTTCTTGTTCACCCTCTTTATGTGATCCCATATCCTTCTTCTTGTCTGCGCATCAAGGCCCAGTGTGGGTTCATCCAGGAACAGAACCCTGGGAAAGTGCATGAGGCCCCTGGCAATCTCCAGCCGTCTCTTCATTCCTCCTGAATAATTCTTGACAAAAACCTGGGCCTTATCCTTTAGCTCCACAAGATCCAAAACCTCTTGTATTCTCTTTTCTCTATCCTTCATACCATACATCCTCGCATGGAAGTCCAGGTTCTCTTTCCCGGTCAGTTCTATGTCAACAGCCGGTTCCTGAAACACTATTCCTATGCATTCCCTCACATCATCCGGGCTCTTATCTATATCAAATCCGCAAACACTGGCCTGCCCTGATGTCTTCTTCAGCATAGTAGAAAGCATTCTTATGGTAGTGGTTTTTCCGGCCCCATTAGGTCCAAGTAAACCGAATATTTCTCCCTGCTCCACACCAAGGTCCACGCCATCGACTGCAGTGAGATCTCCGAAGTTCTTCGTCAGGCCTTTGGTTTCTATGGCTTTCATAAAATCACAAAAAATTGTTTGTTGGGAGAGTTAATAAGTTTATATACTTTTCATCCCAATTAGGAAATATGAGCAAGAGCTTTGGTGTTGTATCTGCAGCTTTCTTTTTTAGCTGTTAGAATATCCTCTTCGCAAGAAGGGTTAAACCCAACTTGCATTGGGGATATGGCATTGGCCCCTGCTCTTCTGATTCTCTTGAAGTCTTTGAGGGGCAGGCAAAGCTCTATATATTGACCGTCTTGATTGCAAGCAGCACGGTGATTGAATGGTTAGGGGACTGATAAGAACTAAAAGATGCACCTATTGTGAGTTGGTTGTCTCAGGAGTTGTGGTTACAGGTCAATTAGGAGGTGTAAAAATGAACGGTGAGTATCTCTTTCCGGCAACGGAGACTGCCCCAGACTGACAGATGAAGGTTTGTGTCTGGCAACAGGAGAAAAGGCACCAATGGTACAGTGTAAGCTGTTGAAAAACATGTATGCCACATGTAAGAACTACATGGTGCCGGATGAGCATATGGAAACCGCAAGGGAGAATGGGGACAGTGTAAGAAAGAGTATGAAGAGATATCAGATATAGCTATTTTTTGATTTCTTTCATCAGGACCTTCATCACAAGGGAACCAGAGGCCTTGCCTCTTACCTCTTTCATGATCAGGCCCATCAGGGCCTGCTCAGGTCTTGGAGCATTCATGGCCTGCGGGTTCTTCTTTATGACATCCCGGACTATCCTAACAACATCATTCTCTGAAAGGGTCTTGCCGGCAAATGAGTGTATCAGTTCTTTTATTGGCCTGCCGTCAGAAATGCCCTGGAGTATCTTTTCCAGGCTTTCCTTGGGCAGTTCTTTTTTGCCCGAAACTTTGAAGAATTCCTTTAATTTTTCATCAGGAATATTGTATTTCCTGGAGTACTTGGTCAGAACATTGGCCACTGTTTTTGGATCATGGCCAGAGGCCAGCTCTTCGAAAAGATCAATCTTTCCTGATGACATGATCTGAGTGGCCAGCTCTTCATTAAGTCTGTATTTCTTGATTATATTTGCCTTTCTGTCTGTAAGAAGTTCCGGCAGATTCTTTCTCATGGTTATCAGCTTCTCATGCGTAATCTCTATCGGAGGAACATCAGTCTCCGGGTAAAGCCTGGCAGCACCCGGCAGGGGCCTCATGTATTCTGTTTTACCGCTCGGCAGAACTCTTCTCACATCCTTTGTAACTTTTTTGCCTTTTTTTATGAGCTCGCGCTGCCTTTTTACTTCAAGCTGTATGATTTTAGGTATCATATTAAGCTTCTGCACACCCTTGATCTCGCACCTCGCTCCCTTGGAGATGGATATGTTAAGATCCTGGCGGATTGTTCCTATGCCTCTCTTGGCCTTTCCTGTGGATCTTAGAATCATGCCTATCTTCTCAGCCACTTCCTTGGCCTGCTCTGGCTCATGTATATCAGGGCTTGTGCCTATCTCCAGCAAAGGGATTCCCAGTCTGTTAAGTCCGTAAACAACAGTTTTTCTGCCTTTTTTCAGAATCTGGCAGGCATCCTCCTCCACGCAGACATTGGTTATGCCGACCCTACCAAAGCTTGTGTCCATCCAGCCATTAAGCCCTGCAAGGGCAGTCCTCTGGAAACCGGATGTATTGGAACCATCAAGGACAGTCTTTCTCATTATCTCAATCTCTTCTGGTACCTCACAGTTAAGCATGAGTGCTATCTGCAAGGCCACGTTCAGGGCTTCTTGGTTGATTTGGTGGGGAGGCTCTTCATCCAGCTCGACGGCACAGGTCTCGTTCAGATAAACCTTATACCGAAAGGTTTTGTTTTTTAGGGCTTCATAAGCAGCTGCAGCATCCACATCTCCAGTTTCTCCTGCAACTGGTCTGAGCTTTCTTCTAATCTCAAAAACAGGTTCCTTGTCCTGGAAGGCTGCAGAACACCCGCAGAACAGTTTGTGTTTTGTAGCGAGTTGCTGATGTATTTCCACTCCGCACTTTAATCCAAGCTTTTTATAATCCATTTTCTCACCTAATACAAAAAACTCCCAACCATAGTCCTCTTGGTTATTTCTCCTGCATAATTGGTAAGCATAATCTCCCTTACTTTTCTGGGGTCCTTGGTATGGCCCAGTGCCCAGCCAAGCTTTACATAAGCGGTCTCTGCCAGCATGTCACCACCCGGTATGACCCCTGTTTCCTGATAAAGAATCCTGAGATTTGTGTAAACATTGGGATTTATCCTGCCATAAATTGTTTGAGTGGCCGTAAAAAATATTATTCCATTATCAATGTGTTTCCTGATGGTATCTATCCAGGAAATCCTTCCCTGTGTTGGAACATGACCAAGACCAGAAGCTTCTATAACAAATCCCTTGTAACCCTTGGAAACAAGGTAGTCAATTACTGACGGGTCAGACCCGGGATAGGCCTTGAGCAGGGCCACCTTGGGTTCATATTTAAGATCCAGCTTTACCTTGCCATTGTCATCCCTTTTTTTGTAGAGTCTGTTTTTGATCTTTATCTTTCCATCAGGCCATATCAGGGCTAAAGGGTATTCATTTATCGGCCTGAAGGCATCCCTTCTCTGGGTGTCCATTTTTCTGGCATGTGTTCCTCTGGAGAATAAGCAGTAATCATCATCCATTCTTCCGTGCATGCAGATGCCGACCTCAGCTATCTCAGATATGGCCGCATGGGCCGCGCATATAATGTTCATTCCGGCATCAGAGGATCCCCTGTCAGAGCTCCTCTGGGCACCCGCAAGGACAACGGGTTTTGCAAGGCCCCTGAGAAAAAAACTCAGAGCAGCTGCGGTGTAATGCAGAAAATCTGTTCCATGGGTTACTATAACCCCCATGTCCCCTGCATTCAGCCTTTTAGCAACAGCACTTGCTATCTCTTTCCAGTCCAGATAATCCATGTCCTCTGACATCTTGGTGAAGGGCCTTTCTATGGTTTTTATATTTACTATTTCTTTCAATTCTGGTATGTTGTGCAAGAATTCCCTTGGGTCTTCCATGGCCTTTACACCGCCGGTCTGGTAATCCACACGGGATGCTATTGTGCCCCCAACAGAAACCATGGATATTGGAGGTTTTTTGGAATCAAATTTCACATTAAGAAGATTCTTCTTAGTCTTTCCCATTTCAAACTCAGTCTCTTCTTTTTGTTTTTTTGGCTCTTTTGATTTGGATTTCCTGATTCCGGCATTCCTGATATTTATGCCGATATTGTAGCCATTGTCTATCTTAATGACAAGGGTTTCAGGATCACCAGAACCTGTCTGGGGCATCAGAATACCCTCGGTTTCCCTGCCCAGTTTCTTTATCAGGACACGATCTCCCACACTGATATTGTTTTTCTTTAGAAGGGCCATCACTTTCTTGGAATACATAGTATATATATTGGCTTAAATAATTAAAAAGTCAGATTAAATCATGGAATACTCGCTCTCTTTTACTGGATATTTTTTCTTCCATTCAGGGTTCTCAGAATACATGATGTCACTTAATACATCTTCTCTTTCTCCCTGGGTAAAACAGTTTAATCTTTCCATAAAATTAAGATAGGCCTTTTCCACCAAAACATAATTAGAAATAACATCAGTGCTCAGCTCCGGAAAAACCCCAGGAAGGTCCATGGCGCAGTTTAGCAATACTTCTACCTCCTGAGCGCTCAGCGATTCTATCCTTGGTGGAACTAGATACCGGTATCCCATATTATTGGTTTGAATAAAAAGTATTTAAGCATTTCCCACCAAAATCCCACAAGTGACCTATTCTCTTATCCTGTAGGAATACAGTTTTGCAATGTGTATAAGGTAATTGACAATCTCGCTCCTGCCCATCTTGCTCTTTCCCGCAGCACGATCAGTAAAGGTTATCGGAACCTCCACAACCCTTGGTTTGCATTTTACCACTATCTCAAGGGCTATCTTAAATCCCTTTGGGTTGAGCCTGCCCCTTTCCAAAACATCTCTTCTGAGAAAAAAGAATCCTGACATGGGATCCTTAACATTTGTTAAAGGCCTTGAAAGAATCTTGGCGCCCATGGATATTATCTTTCTTTTGAGGGGCCAGTTCTCTATCTTGCCTCCCTTAACATGTCTGGAGCCCAGTACAAACTCGCAGGAACCTGACTCCAGGCGTTTGATCATCTCAGGGATCTTCTTGGGTGGGTGACTCAGATCCGCATCCATAACACCAAGCATCTCCCCCTTGGCCAGCTTGAATCCGTCCAGCACAGCAGAGCTAAGACCTAGTTTGCCAGGCCTTTTTAAAACCCTGACAGGATACCTCTTACCCAGGGCCTCGGCTTCTTCAGCTGTTCCGTCAGGGGAATTGTCATCCACAACTATAACCTCCCCCTTAATCTTTGCTTTATCTAGAGCAGAAAAAATCCTTGGAACAATCCTCTTTATGTTTTCCTTCTCATTGTAGGTTGGGATAATAATAGAGATCATATGTGCTCCTAAAACCATGAAAAGGCACCCTCGGCGTTCTTTGGTATATCCGGGTTTGCTGCCGGTGTTTCTTTTCCCCTTATTGCTTCTGCCAGCTTATCTATTACCGAGGCCTCTGAAACAGGTGTATCAATAGTGTCTGTTGCTATCACTTTACTCACGTACTTTCTTAACCTTTCTATTCCATCCTTATGTACAACATGCACAGCAGCAGCAACTATCCTTCCGCAGTTGAATCTTTCTGCGGCCTCTGCTGCCCTGATGATCTTGTCACCTGAGCTTATAATGTCATTCACTATGATCACATCCTGCTCATTAAAATCGTATGCTTTCCCTCTCTCAGCAAAGAATAGTTTTGCTCCCAGTATTGCTGCAACCCTTTCCACTGCCATGTTAAACCTGAAATTAGGAGACGTGACAACTGGGTCATTTAGTTTCAGATTTCTTAGGTGTTCACCCAAAACAGTGTATCCATCCACATTGTATGCAGGTATGGGAGCAGTGAGCTTATCCTTGAACCTTTCCATATGGCATGACACTGTAAACAATCTGGAAACGCCAATATCGCCAAAAAGATCCAAAACATGCTTTGCAGAAAACGGTTCACCGGGCCTGAAGGATTTGTCCTGCCTTGAATAAATAAAATATGGCATCACCATGGTTATGTTTTCTGCTCTCATGTGCTTTAGGTTTTTTAATGTCAAAAAAACCTCAGTAAAATACCTGTTGGGGTATAATGGCAATCCCATCCTCTCAGCAAGAATAACCTTATTGCCAGGGCTTCTCAAAAGCCGAGGGCAAACCTCACCGTCTTGGAACATTCTTCTTTCAAGCATTATGTGATCGGCCTCTAGTCTTTCAGCGAGCTTGACAGAGAATTGATCTGAACCTATAACATCCATAGAAGTATGTTGGATAAGCAAGAATAAAATAATTATTCATTAACTTCGTAAGTTAATATAGAATGAACACGGCATATGATTCGAGCCTTTCCCTGCCTTTAATTTGGCCGTTGCAGCTCGATTTTGATAAGCTCTGTATGCATTTATAGTGTATCTGTTCCATACCCAAGATTATATATCTTTTTCACTACATGGCCTGGAAGCTTGCATGGCTTTCAAAGCAGGGCAAGACTGACTTCTAGTTTCTTTGCAATTGGTGCGCCAAATATGTAACCCCTGCTTCTGGGCTAAGCAATTAAACGTTTGAGATAAAATCTGTGACATTTATTTTAGCCTGTAGGAGATAAAACCGCCTATTATGCATAAGACAGCGCCTATAAAGTACCCGCTCACTGTGAAAATGCTTATAACAGATATTCCTATAATCAGAGTACATGCTTTCTTGGTCTCACCTGTGTGATGACCAAAGTATGAAAAGGCCATTATAAGAATGCCTAATACAAGGCCAATAATCATGGCATCTGCTGAATTCTCAAATATTTTAAATATTTCATCTGCACTGAAATTTCCTGCGAACCCTCTGGCAGCAGGTATGTTAGTCAGATTAATAAGTGATTCAAAAAAACCTGATATGATAGTTATTAAAGGTTCCATTATTATGATGAGTGAACCTGTGACAGTGATCCACAATCCTATTCTTGGTTTTCTGATTACTGGCTCCAGTCCCTGTGCCACATTGATCGCATCTATAACATCTTCATCCTTCCAGCCCTTTGCAACAAGCTGTTTTCTTATTGTTTCAACAGAATATTTCTTTTTAAGGCATTTTTCAGCATATTCCACCAGCCTCTTTTTCACCATATTTATCTATAGGCGGTATTTGTTTATAAAAAATCATTACCAATTTAAATCATGAACAAATCTAAAAAAGAGATAACATCTCTTGATATAAGATTTCTGATTAAGGAAATAAAAGGCATACTTGTTAATGGCATATTTAGAAAGATCTATCAGTATGGAACATCCAAAACAAAACAGTTTTTAATAGACATATTCTCCCCAGGGACAGCCTCTGTGTGGCTCTATGTTGATGACAGCAAATTGTTTTTAACCAAAAGAAAAAAGGTTACGCCTGCTGAACCGCCAAGCTTCTGCATGTTCTTAAGGAAATATCTGATGGGAAAACGAATAAGGAATATAAGACAGCACGGGTTTGACAGGATTGTTGAGATATCCACTGATGATCATATCCTTATATTTGAGCTTTTTTCCAAAGGCAATGCTATCCTTTGTGACAGTTCATACAACATAATAATGCCCCTGGAAATTCAGAGATGGAAACACAGGCAGATTGTACCAAAATCTAAATACAGATATCCGCCTGCACAGGAGAATCCTTTTGAATTGCGTTATGATGATTTCAGCAGGTTGGCAAGAAGGTCTGAAAAAAATATAGCAGCCTTTCTGGCGGCTGCACTGGGTTTTGGTTCTGTTTATGCAAATGAGGTCTGCAAGAGAGCTTCTGTAGATGGCTCCAGGCAGGGCAAGGATTTGTCTGCTCAGGAATTATCCAACATCCATACAACTATAACATCCCTTGATAAAATAAAACCAAATCCGTGTGTTTATGAGGATGTTGTTTCTCCGTTTCCCCTGAAGATATATGAGGGAGTAGAACACGAGGAAGCAAAAAACTTCTCTGAAGCACTTGATGATTTTTTTTCAGCCCAGCAGATACAGACAGCCGGTGAGGAGATAAAAAATGCTGAAAAAGAGGAAAAGGAAAAGGTGGAAAGAATAATTTCCAGACAAGAAGAGGGCAGAGAGAAATGGAAAAGAATAGAAAAAGATTCCAAAGACAATGCCGAGAGAATATACAATTATTATGCAACAGTGGAATCTGTTTTGTCTGGAATAAGAAAGGCAAGGGGCATGGGATTGGGTTGGAATGAAATAAAAAAAAGGATAGAAGAAGAAAAAACCCCGGAAACAGAAGCCATTAAGGAGATAAGAGAAGGTGATGGTATAGTTGTTCTCAATCTGGGAGGTAAAGACGTAGAGATAGACATAAGGAAGAATGCAAAAGAAAATGCTGCAAAGTATTTTGAGGATTCCAAATGGGCAAGGGAAAAGCTAGAAAGAACAGAAGAAGCAATCAGGAAAACAGGAAAGGAATTTGAGAGGATTCCGGAAAGGGTTGAGGGAATAAAAAAAAGTCTGGAACCTGTTATCAGGAAAAAACCAAAAAAAAGGTGGTATGAAACTTACAGGTGGTTTATATCCTCTGATGGTTTTGTTGTGATAGCAGGAAAGAATGCAACGCAGAACGAGAACATAATAAAGAAGAGGGCAGAATCCAATGATCTTGTTTTTCATGCAGACATACCAGGAGCTGCGTTTGTTGTGATAAAATCAGGGGGCAAGGAGATTTCTGATGATGCAAAAAAAGAGGCAGCAGAATTCGCAGCAGCCCACTGCAAGGCATGGAGCAAAGGCCTGGGAACAATAGATATTTATTCTGTTAAACCAGATCAGGTATCCAAGAACCCCCCATCAGGTGAGCATCTGCCCAAGGGCTCCTTTATGATATATGGGGAAAGAGAATGGTACAGGGATACAGAGGTTAAGCTTGCTATTGGTGTGAAGATAGACAGAGAAGAGCAGAAAGCAAAGGTTATATCAGGGCCTGTTATGGCTATAAGGAAAAATTCTGATTACTTTGTCACAATAATGCCAGGGTTTAAAAGATCCCTGGAGCTATCAAAGAACATTAAAAACAGCATACTTATTAAATCAAATCCTGAGGATAAGTTTTTAATAGAGAAAGTCCCTCTGGAGGATTTCCAGAGCCTGGTGCCAGCTGGTATGGGAGAGATAGTGGAGCGTGTGTCTGAATGAAATACAAAATATTGCTTTTGTTTGCGATTGTGATTCTTGTTTCTGGTTGCACATTTGATGGGCACGGTTGCGAATGCCCAAAACCTGGTCCATGGTCAGATTGCAATAACGGAACCAGATACAGAACAACCTATTCATGCAGCTCAGGGGGTGAATGTACATCTTCCACAGAAAGCAGGAACTGCAACATGCCTGTTGTGGGATACATTGACAGGTATTATGAATGGAGTTATGGAAACAATATATGGGTGTGGGAAACTCAGTTTCCTGTTCAACTTTATGAATATTATAAGAACAGGGAAAGGCTTCCAACAATAGACTATACATTCTATGCAACAGATCCTGGTGATGATGAACTCATAAGCAATCTATTAAATGTATTCGAGATCGCTGCTGATGAAAATAACTATAATGACTGGGAGAAAGTAAACCTTGTAATAAGCTTTGTTCAAGGCCTTTCCTATACATCGGATAATGTCACAACAGGATTTGATGATTACCCACGGTATCCTTTAGAAACACTGGTTGATAATGGGGGTGACTGTGAGGATACTGCAATACTAGCCACTGCCCTGCTTTATGATATGGGCTATGATGCTGTGCTGCTTGTTTTTAGAAACCATACAGCTGTGGGTGTTCGTTGTGAAGAAGGTGTTGGTGATCACTATGTGGATGTTTATGGAAAGATATACTGTTATTTGGAGACCACAGGAGCGAACTGGAAGATAGGGGAAATGCCTGAAGAGTACAGGGGCGAGGTGCCAAAAATCAGATATATTGTCCCAAAACCATTTTTTGATATTAATTGGTCAACCAGACTGGTAGAGTTTGGAAAGAATATAACATACATGATAAATGTATCTCTTATGAACATAGGGTCTGCAAAATCAGAGAACACAAAAATATGGGTTGCGTTTGATGATACAAATGAAACTGTCTTTGACCAGAAAACAAGCGATGGGTTTGATCTTGATATTGAAAGAGCTGTTACCAGAAGCTTTACCCTTGATGTTCCTGTAAACTCCCACACAAGGCTTCATGTGGCAGTATGGGCAGACAACGCCCAGATGCAGAACTTCTATTCCACATGGGTTGATTTGGTTCCTAGCTAAAATCAGCATGCCACTATGTCACCCATGACTTCGGCATGTCTGTTGAACCAGATTGATGCGCCCATCCTTTGGTTGAAATCAGAATTCCACCGGTCTCTGACCGGTGGTTCCAAACAAGGCAATCGCTAAC
>CAYNRQ010000034.1:0-11306 GCA_964399875.1 uncultured archaeon | reverse complement strand
TTATAAATGTATATCGTTGTTTTCGGTTAGTAAGCCGAATTATGTCGCAAAGCCCCAGTTTAAACAACCTTTATAAGGGATAAAACCAATTATTAATAAATATGGAAAAAATTTTAGGAGCATGTCTTGCAACACTCTTCGCATTCTGCATGTTGTCAGTTTCTGGTTTAGCACTTCTTGCCTTTGTGGATAAGACTGTTTACACAACCAATGAAACAGCCATACTAAAGATTAACAGGACACAGAATGTGAACATAACTGGTGTTGTGACCTATGCATCAAACGGGACACAGGTTGATAATTTTACAATCCCAAATGGTTCAGCAGGCATGATTGAATACTACTATCCAAAACAGACTGGTTTAGGTAATTTCAAGATCACACTTACAGAGGTTAGTGATTCTGTTGATCTGTACTTCGAGGTTGTAAATGTTTATCTAAAACCTGTTGTGAGATTCATGGGCGCGGCAACACCCATTTTTGTCAACACAAGCAGGGCAGTGAATACTGAGAATGGAAGTTTAACCAATGCCAATTTCACAAAGCTCTTTGCCTTTAACCTTTCCAGCACAATCTACTATGGTGAAAAAGAAAACCTCACTGGTGATGGAAGGAAGTTCAGCTTTGTTGTTGTTGATGAAAGAGCAGCGGGTGTTTATGATTCTGTTTACATAGATGATGACAGAATATTTCAGTTATTTAATGATACAGAGGACAGTGGAACCACAAAATTCATTGAAACCGCTAAAAGCCCAGGAGACATGCTCGAGGCAGATGCTACCCACAGATACATCATAGTTGATATTAACACAACAAGCGGAAATGGTGTATACCTTATTGTCCCTCCATCCTCTCCCACATACTCTTCTTCGGACATGCTTTATATGACCGTTCTTGTTACGGACTCAAACGGGAACATATACCCCAACAAGACAGTGAATGTGTCCATTCTTGATGAATCAAAGGCCTTTAAGAACACAACGCTGGTTAACATAGGATCAGAAGGTCACATAGACCTGGCAGAGAACCTTTCTGGATATGCGCCAGGAAAATACTTTATTGTTGCAAATGAGACTCCGGTAGAAATCTTTAAGGTAGAATCATTCAAGCTTCACGGAAAGGTCACCGACATATCCAACAATCCAACAATGGAATTCGCGCCTGGATCAAAGGCCAAGATATGGGCAGTGTCCAGGGATGCAAACGGAGATCTGCAGAACCTTGCTTCTGACCCAATAGGAACCATGATGTTGCCGGACGGTTCAACAGAAACCGTCACGTTCTCAGCACAGCCAAACTCAACCGGTGTTTACACAGCTACTACATCTACTTTAACAGAAACAGGCGAATACAAGGTTGAGATCCAGGGCACAGACGGAACAAGCACAGAGAAATTTGATGTGGGTTTCAGGGTACAGAGTATAGAGATGATTGTTGAAGTACTGAATCCCAAATACATTGATGAGGGCGCTGGTCCAAATACCATGGTAACTGCCTTTGCACCCGGTTCAAATGTGACAGCTGCCATATTCATGATAAACACCACAAAGGGTTCTGGATTAAAATCAGGCGGTCCGCCATGCGGTTTTGATGGCCAGGGATGCGTCCAGGTCAGCTGTGATGCCGCACAGTTTGATGTTGTTATCAGGGATGATCTGGGAAATAAATATGCACTCAACAGCAGCCAGGGCGAATTCTCTGCAATGACAATAGAAACAGCAGCTGCAAGTGTTGGCCTTCCTCCACCATCAGAGCCGGGCATGAAGGACCAGTGCATGATAATGATATGGGGTGAAAACAATACATGGTCCAATAAAACAAGAAACTACAAGCTAGAGATAAAGTTCAGCAATGATTCCATAGGCAATCTTGTCAGTGGAACAACGTTCAGTATCAAAAGATTACTGGCCCAGGGTTCCACTGTAGACTTCAAAGGAGACTCCTTTTCCTTCTTTGCACCAAACAGCACTGTAAGGGTTAAGCTCGAGATCAGAAACATGGTTACAGATGAACTCCTTCAGGCCAGTGATATTATGGATGCTAGATTCACTGAGATGTGGAAGGAGTGGCCAAACAGAAAGAATGCGTTGACAGATATGGCTGGTTTTGATAAAACAACACTGAATGAAAGCATAGAGGGTGACACAATTGTATTTACATCACCACCAGAAGAGGGTTTTTACATGGCCGAGTTCAGGTTCAGGGCCAATGTCAGCGGGCAGGTCCTGGAAGGCACAGGGAACATATTCTTTGAGCTTAAAAAGTACCTGATATGGGCAGACTTAGACAGCATGAGCGAGGGCAACTGGTATGCAAAGGTTGGCGAAAACATAAGCCTGACAGTGAGCATAATGGACATAGACATGGGTTTCCAATATGGCAAGGGCAGCACTGCCACATGCACTGGGTGCACAGGTCTTGTGGCAACCATTGACAAGATGTTCAATGAACAGTTCTTCAAGCAGATGCAGGAAGGCACTGATTACACTATAACAGAAGGTATTGTTGTAAACTCCACATCAGGAGCAAGCATAACCATCCACCCAATAGGCAGCAACATGCCTTCAGGTTGGTATGGTGTTGATATTTTATTGAATGATACAGCTACAGGAAATACATACTACGGATGGGGAGGGTTCGAGATAAGGAATTTCTGGGTTGATATTTTTGAGGTTCAAAACAACAGTGGCAATTACACCAGAGCAGGCGGGGGAGGTCCTGAAAGTGGAACTACTGTGCCTGTAGGAGGAAGCGTGCTCCTTGGTATTGCAGCATTTTCTCCACCAACCAAGTTTTCACCGCCAACACCGCTTACTGTAATCAACACCACCCCAATAGTTATGGAGGATGAGAGGATGTGGCCTCCGCTTCCTGTCTCCAGCTCCAAATACAGTGTCACTTATGCTGGAACCAAGAACGTGACAGAGGAGTGGGGAATCGTTCCCACATACTTAGTAAACCTAACTATTGCAAATGATATTGAAGAAAGCAGTTACAGACTAAGCTTTGATGTCCAGGCCTCTGGTGTTGGTTCAGACATAGGCACGGCGCACATAACAGTGTCCCCCTACACTGTCAGCAAATACAGTGTTCCTTTAGCAAAGATGTTTGAATGGCCTCCTGTTTATGCAAGCACAGAAAATCTTGTTCTGGTGATCAATGCAACCGATTTTAATTACAACCCCCACAACCTAACCAACATTACAATAGGCGAGCTCTTCTCTGAAAAATCAGGAAGACCTATAAAGATGAGATACGGGCAGAACTATACAAACAACTGCACAGGCCAGGCATCTTTATGCAATATAACCATAAATCTTTCAGGCCTTTCCGCAGGCGAATACTTCATGGAACTGGAGATCAATGACACCCAGGGCAAGTTACAGAGTGAACGATACGGATTCGAGATAAAGAACATCCTGTTCTCTGTCCCGCTGATATATGAAGGATACACAAACTATTACAGCACGCCTGAGAAAAACCTGGATGCACCAGCCAGCGAAGACACATGCGATAACCAGCTTTGGCTCATGGAAGATAATCATCCGGAATGGGGAAACACAACCAATAATATTGGAGGATGGTTTAACGGATCAGACATCAATCTGACCATACCTTACAACAAAAGCATTAATCCATCTTATGGCTGGGGAATATTTTGCATAAACACGCAGGAAGGAAGATGGCATTTCACATCAGGACAAGGGGAGGGTGCATGCCCAGGAGAGTATGTATACATGGTAAGCAACGGGACAAACACATGGATAAACATCACCAACAACATGCCAAACACCACCGACCTTACAAACGGCAGCTTCTTTGAGCTTTCCAATTACCAGAACATGACATGGAAGATAGAGGAATACAGGCAGGATGACAATAGATACGTGAGGATAAAATACAACGGCAGCTACATATGCGCCAGGAATGATCACAGCATTGGTGATGGCAAATTCCTGAAGGTAATACCTCCGGCCGGTCATGTAAACTACTCCTCATTCTACCACGGGCCAAATTACATTGTTGGCGACATACACTCAGGCCAGCCATGCACCGACTGCATTGAAACCATGATGAATATAGCAGACAGGCCTGCTTATGTTTACCACAACACAACACACATCTGGATATTCCCTTCGCTTAATGGGACAATAAACTTTACAAACTCGAGCACAAAGGGGCCATATGCAGTTGGTGATACAGCTGAGGACGGGTATGGCGGCAGATGGAGGGTTATGTCTATCAGCAAGAGCTCTATAACACTGAAAGGAGAAAATACACTGGCCAATGGCATAATGGTCAACACATCCTTATCCACAAGCGGAAAGATATATTATGGGCAACTTAGAGAGGAAGATATGGGCTTTGAGAACAAGTTCTCCAGTGAGAAGCAGGGAATAGACCTTGACGGCGACGGATTAAAGAACGGAACACTTTATTTCCTGATCATGGATAACGGCAATGGCTACAACACGCTGGCATATAGCAATTACAGCCAGAAATGGAACTTCACTGATACATCAAGGATAGTTAATACAAGCGAGACAAACAGGTCTATGAGAGAGGTTGGTTTAGGAAACCAGAAATTAACACTTCTTAGCATAGACCCAAGGGCAAGCAAGGTGATGTTTTATGATTCAAATGTAACAGGCGAGTGGCCTGAGCTGGGTGATGCCAAATATGGCGACAATGTAACAATACCTGTTATTATTAAATCACCAGATGGCAACCCTATCGCTGCAAACGTGAGCGTGCCTCATATAAAGGTAAAGAATGAAACTAAGGTGGATATTGTTCCAACAGGACTATTGAATGCAACAGAGATAAACGGTATAGGCGAACTTAGAATAAATCTAAGCGCTCTTGGTTACGGTTCAGGAAGGTACGAATTCGAGATCGTTGCAAACAGCAGCACATACGGTGTGGAGAAGATGAATGAGTGGATGTGGCCGAGGTCAACAATAAGGAACTTCCTTGTTGATATGTATGCGGGCTATGGCGGCATAATCACAGAGTTTGCTTCCATGACTGCCAATGTTTATGGGGGACCGGGTGGGTTTAAGAGGATGCTTGAACTCAGAACAATAAACGGAACCGGCTATGACGGGCAAAACTTTTCACTCACTGGTGTTGCTGCTCGAGCAGAGAATGAGATGAACACATCCCAATGTCCTAACTGGACAGAGCCTTCTGGTGTACTGAATGGCACCAATTATACATACAGGATAGATGATTTTGACGGTCAGTACTTCCTGTACTTCAACCAGAATGAAACATACAACAACAACACAGTCTGGATCAAGCAAGGAGACTGTAATTTCAGCAATGCAAATAACTACTCTGTTGGTGACAAGATAAACATAACCCTTCATTCAGACCTTTTCATGTTCTACATACTTAACATCTCTAGTACAGGAAAGGCATATATAGGAGTAGACGGTCTTAACGGCAGTCATGAACCTGTAAGGGTGGATAACTGGGGCCCTAACAAGTCGCCAATGTGGGTTATGATGTCTATAAACAGGTCAGGCAGTATTTATAACCCCATATTCGCCAATGTATCATCCCTTTTATATCCGCAGTCTGCTGTGTGGGGTGGCGGAAGTGATGTTGTCAAGGCGGTCTGGATAGATACAGACGGAGACGGCAACTTCACCAATGCAAAAAGATACCTTATCGGAGAAAACTTCACGGCCAATGAGTACATAGCAAGGTTAGGGCCAAAACCATGGGAAGGTCTAATAATAGCAGACTCAAGCAACCTCTCAGGAATAGGCGTTACTCAAAACCCTGGTATGGATATAAGGGTTCAGGACAGCACACCATCATATTTTGGCAGGATTAATGAATCAGACAGCAGCCTTATGCTGGACCTTAACATGGACAATGACCTGAACGATATCTTCTACATGGTTGCTTTTGATGAATTCGAAGACAGCAACCAGCAGGTTACAAGATTATATGTTGATGACGACCTGAATATAACAGAGCCATGGTGGTGCAACAGCTCAGAACACAGGCCAGACCAGTTTTACAACTACCAGTACTATGACTTTTATGGAAACGAGAGCGGCGGAATGGCTGAACAGGAAGGCAACCCGCCACAGGGCATGTGGGGAGGTCACATGTGGTTTGCCCCTCAGAACAGCAGCATAGAGAAATATTATCAAAAACCTGAATGGGAGATAAAATCATACAATGGAACCAAGATGATACTGGGGAAGCATGCAGAACATCTTAACAAGCATATGACAATATCCCTGACAATAAAGGTCTTTGACTTCGCACAGAACCCTATTTCAGGGGCAAATGTAAGCCTTCAAAAGTTCATGAGGTTTGGTGCTGGCCAGCCTTTCAAAGAGCTAAACGAATCAGCAGGTGATTACACGCTTATTAATACACAGAATGTTTCTGACAGCAACGGCTTTGCCATGCTTAAGCTACAGCCTCCTGCTGGTGGATGGTCTGACCAGGCCGAGTACATTGCAGAGATCAAGATAGAGTACGGTGGTATGGAAGAAAACCTTAGGGAATGGTTCATGATGGGAGAAAAAGAGATGATGCCATGAATATGAACAAAATTATTCTTTTATCTGTATTTTTATTTGTCTGCACTATCATGGTGAACAATGCAGCAGCGCTCACTGTAACTGTCAGCCAGCCAGGGGCTGATTCTGACGAGGTCATGAAGGACAGACCATTCACTGTAGAGGCAACCGGATGGACAGGCGACTGTTCACAGGCACAAATAAGCTTTACAGGATGCAGCAGCTGCAACCTCTCAGGAGAGGACCAAGTGAAGACAATAGGAGGGGGTGCAACCACTGTGACCTGGACAACTGTAGGAGCAAGCCAGAAAGCAGCAGCACAATCTATTACAGTTAACATGCTGGGTGTCTGCGGTGGCCAGTCAGACAGCAGCACATTTGATATAGTCCTCCCACCTTCACTGACAGTGGATGCGACAACAAATACATCATCTCTTATTGCCGGAAGCACCTTTGATGTAAACCTGAACATAATTAACAACGGAGAAACAACAGCAAACGACATAACAATAGACGTGAGCGGAACAGGTATTAGTGTTTCATCTGGATGCAGCTCAATATCATCCATTGATGAATCCCAGAGCGCCAGTCAGTCATGCGTGCTTACTGCATCAACAGCAGGGGAGCAGACAGTCACTTTTACCGTCTCCTCGACCAATGCTGACGACGCCACGGATTCATTTGTTGTAACAGTGACAAGCAGTGGAGGTCAGCAACTACCAGGCGGACCAGGCGGAAGTCTTGATGGAGGCCTGCCATCAGCAGGAGTAAAGGCAACCAAGAAATGGGCCAGTATAGAACCAGGCACATCAGCAACCATGGATATTAACAGATCAGGCATTGATTTCACCAAGATAAGGCTGATGGTAAAGGAAACAGCAAGCAATGTTCAGCTAACCCTTACAACGCTTGCTGATAAACCAGCCAATACATCCGCAGCGCCTGGGAATGCATACCAGTACATAAACGTAGAAGCAGAGAACATTAATGATTCAAACATAGAATCAGCGCACTTTGAATTCAGGGTTAACAATTCATGGATATCTGACAACAACATAGACAAGAACAAGGTCTATCTTTACAGATACACAAACCAATGGAACCAACTAACAACGACCCTTACAAGCGAGGATGACAATTACACGCATTATACAGCAACAGTGCCAGGATTCTCATATTTTGTTATAGCAGGGGAGGCAATAACACCATCAGTATGCACTCCAGGAGAAAAGAGATGTCTGGGTGATGAATTGCAAAACTGTTATGCGGATGGCTCAGCATGGGAGACCATAGAAACATGCCAGTACGGATGCAACTCAGAAACCCTGGTATGCAATACAGAGCCAGTCGGGCCGCAACCTGTATGCACTCCAGGAGAAAAGAGATGCATGGGCGATGACCTGCAAGCATGCAGTGCAGATGGTTCTGAGTGGACATCGCAGATATGTCCATGGGGATGCAATGCAACAAGCCTGACGTGCAACCCTGCACCCACTGCTACGCCAGAAATTGATCCTACTGTTATTATAATAATTGTGGTAGTGGTGGTTGTTACTATTATTGTAGCAGTTATTGTATACAAGAAGAATAAGAAACCAGAGCCTCCATTAAAGCTGTGATAAGCGAGAAGGCAATAACTTAAAAACGGACTTTTTATAGAAAAGAATTAAAACCTTAACTTCCATATTTTAATCGATCAACCATGATGATCTGTATTGAATGCGGAGAAGAATTCGAGGATTTCATGCCATCTTTAGAATATTTTATATGCTGGAAATGTATGGTTGATCTGGAAGAATAGGGATTTTATGCTGAACCAGAAAACCTTTGGTTTTAACCAAAGGATGGGGGCATAAATCTGGTTCAACATGCCGAACCAACAATTAGGTTAAGCAAGATAATGGCTTGGACTGTTAGCCAATGAAGAGGTTTGTATATATGATTGCTTAGCCTCATTGAAAACCCATGGCTTTAGCCAGGGAATGCATGGAAACATTATATTATTTCTCCCCAACCAATGAGTCTCCATCTTCCCATTATCTGCGAAGAAACAGCGATCCTGTCCCCCTTATCTGCACATATGGGTATCTTTAGCATCACAGTGGCTTTCCCTGAATAAGAGCTGGTTACCGCGCCAACAGTCCTTGTGATACCGCTTGTTAACATAAGCACATCACCTGTTTTAATCCCCTCTACACTCATGTCCTGCTTTGAGCCAACAACCCTTTCAAGGAGATTGGTTTTAAAAGAAACATCATAAAGAACAGGCGGGAGCTTTCCTGGAATTCCAAGTATATTTCCTGACAGGCTGTCTGATTTTGTCAAACAAGGATCAAGCTTTGTTGAAACACCAAGCAAACCGCCAGGTGTTGCACTGTCTATATCAGTCATTGCTTTCTGAAGGCCTGCTATTGTTGTTGTGATGGGTTCGAACCTTTCCTTTATCTTAATTCCCGGTCTTATCTCTACCTTATCTCCTACCTTTAGTACACCCCACATAAGTGATCCACCCAGGACCCCACCCTTTAGCTTTTCTATTGCTGTTCCAGGCTTGTTCACATCAAAAGACCTTGCTATAAGCATCTTGGGTTCTTTCTTGTTATCCCTTTTTGGTGTTGGTATAGCATTCTCAATCGCTTCTATAAGGGCGTCTATATTTATTCTCTGCTGCGCTGATATGGGGATTATGGGTGCCTTTTCTGCAACACTGCCCTTTAGGAAGGCCTTTATCTCCTTATAGTTCTTCAGGGCCTCGCTTTCATTGACCTTGTCTATCTTGTTCTGAACAACAACTATATTCTTTATACCCACAATATCCAAGGCTGTTAAATGCTCCCTTGTCTGCGGTTGCGGGCAAGGTTCATCAGCAGCAATGACCAGTAAGGCTCCATCCATCAAGGCAGTTCCTGAAAGCACTGTGGTCATGAGGGTTTCATGGCCCGGTGCATCCACAAAGGACACTGTTCTTATAGGTTTGCATTCAGAAAAACAGTTTATGCATTTCACATTATTTCCATAACACTGGGCTCCTTTGCATTTGCTGCATCTATAGAAAGTGGCCTCTGCATAACCCAGTCTTATTGTTATACCCCTTTTAATCTCCTCTGAGTGCGTATCTGTCCATTTGCCTGTTAAGGCTGCTGTTAGTGTGGTCTTGCCATGATCCACATGGCCTACCATCCCTATGTTTACTTCAGGCAATGGCCTTTTTCCGGACTTTTCTTTTTTCGGGAAAATAATCACCTCTTTTAATATACATAATAATTATACTAACTTTATATATACATTATAACACAAATAAAACAAACAGGGGCCTGTAGCTCAGAGCCTTTCTTTCCGTACGAGCATACAAAGAAACCCTCGGGAAAGAAACGAGCAATCTGGTTAGAGCACGAGAACTCTGGTCGTGGAGCTCTTAAATGATATAACGATGTTATATCAGAGGACCCTCGGTGTCGCCGGTTCAAATGCCCTGTTGCTGCGCCCGCAGGCGCATTCAGCAGAACTGAATATCCGGTCAGGCCCACTCTTTTTATCATCCCTCTTGAAGTAAATAAAAGCAACATTACCAAGACTTTTTTGATATGGCAATGCGGTTAGTGTCTGTCATACTGGCAACCGGCAAATTAAAGACCTTTGTTTTGTAATCGCCATCAACAGGAGCTGTGATAGCAATTGCTTCTATAGGGACGTTTTCCATCTTTGTCATCTTTTCAAGCTCAACTATATAATCATCAGTTAAAACAAACGGATCACTATCCAAGACCCTCCTCTCTGGAGACCGGGAGGACCATCTAAGGAATGGTTTTGACTGAGCCAAATCAATAAAAGCCCCTCCAAGATTATGGTCCAGGAATAGGGGATATGGACCAGCGCCCTCCCTTATACTGGACTGGAACCTCTTAAACCCGTCTGAAATATATTCAGAATCAACACCAATCAAACAAAAATAAGGCCTGCTTTTTCCGTCTACAGCTTCAGCCATAGTTTTTGCTTTAAACTCATCTGCTGTTCTGGCTTCTCTGTGCATTGTTTTTCTGTAATATATGAATCTTCCTGTAATAATATCGTTTGCGAAAAAGCATTCACCCTCTATATCACCATCAATAATACCTTCACCTTCATTTGGATAAAGATATCTGGCTATTGTTTTTAAATCAGAATTCCACCGGTCTCTGACTGGTGGTTCCAAACAAGGCAATCGCTAACAGTCACCAGTCACTATGCGGAATGCTCTCAAACAATTAACCAAGAGCTCCGCATCCCACCAGTCTTATTAACCAATTGTGTGTGACTGGTGGTAAGGAGCTAATCAATTAACCGTTTGAGATCATCCAGTATTCTATTAGAAAGGTAAACAGCTTTTAGTTTCATATTACTAAGATAATTGGAGCATAAACTTTAAATACCACACTGATTAATAATTTTCTAGGCGGCCAAAGAGGGATGGCACACCTGTTCCCATACACCCTTTTCTGGCGAACTTGCAAAAGCGTGTACGAAAATATGAAATGGGTGGGGGAATTCGAACACAGAAGTTAAACGTCCCGTCGGTCTGGGTTGTACTTGCGGAAAGCTGGATGGCTTGGATATATTGGATGAAGCCATCAGGCCTGGAGGCTGGGAAGCCCAGATTGCTGCCGTTTCATGTTTATTTGTGGAAGTTGACTTAGCAAACAGATCAGAATGTCAACTCCTTTTCTCGTGAACGTCTTTTCTTGAAAAAGAGGTTCTGGGAAGCCCAGATTGCTGCCGTTT
>CAYNRQ010000033.1:0-11966 GCA_964399875.1 uncultured archaeon | reverse complement strand
CTGTTTATGGGATTTGGATGTTCCTTGGCTTAATGGTTAATTATGTCGCAAAGCCTTAAACTTAAGTCACTGATATCTTAATCTGGCAAGCAATGGCCCCTGCAACACTCTAATACGTTGTTCCCTTCATTCCTGTATTTAAACATCATTAATGCATTAGTCAAGGAATGGATACATTCTCTCTTGTGTGTTTGATGGAATCAAATATAAACTTATGGGATTAATGGAGAAATAGTCATAAACTTAAAGAACTATACCTCTTCTTCTATGTTTTCCTGCATTTTCTGGAATGTCTTTTCCAGGGATATCGCCCTTATATTGCAGATTGCTTCCCTTTCCTTAAATGTCCTGACCAGGCTGTCTATCTCTTCTTCTATTCCGTTTATTATATTTTCCATGTCCTTCCAGAATTTTTTGTCATACATGACCTCGCCTTTGCCATCCACACGAAGCTTTACGAACTTTATCATCTCCTTTGATATATCCTCTAGATCATTGTTTAGTTTCTGCAGCCCTGCAATCAGACCGGCATCATGTTCTATTATTTTTCTTAGCCACTCAGCACCAAGATCCTTCCATTCGCAGTGCCTTATTTTTATCTCATCAGAAAAGATGTCAAGCTCATCTTTTAGTTTCTGTAGTCTCTTATTTAATTTTTTTTCCTCTGTCAGCTCATACATGGTTTCTATCATTCTGAACAGTTTTTCCTTTGCTTCCCTTATCTTCTTGACAAGAAAATCGCACACCTTCTCATCTGTTATCATGGATTTGGTTTTATTAGAATATCCATAATCCCGTATTATCTTGCTTATCTGATTCATCTTTGTAAGGCTTGATGTTTTCGCTTCCTCCCAATCTTCAGGGTTCATAATTAATAATGGATTTTTATGCTTTTAAAACTACAGATCAAGATTGAACATGACAGTAATAAGAAGCCCCACCCATTATATAACCCATGTTGAGATTTATCTCAGGGACATATCTGATGAAGAAAGATTGAAATTATACAGAAGAGCATTATACGATGCGAATGATTATTTTTCTGGAGATGATTTGAGGTATGTGCAGGGCGAGCTTTGTGATAAGATAATAGCCTTGGAGGAAAAAATAGAACACCCTGAAGAGGATAAGAAAAGTTTCAAGAACCACCCGTTTATTGACTGAAAGTTTCCTTATCTTCATTTATGCAACAAATCAGGGGAAAGATGTTGAATGAGTAATTGAAAGTATGATTGTTTGATATATCCTGGCCTGTGCCCTAAAACCCTGTGCTTGATTCTCCAGTATAAAATTACTATTGCGGCCCACACCATCAAAACCGCTAAAGAAATAGTTACAGGGTCTACAAAAAACTCGCCTGTTATATCTGCAGGATGTGTGTATGTGCAGGGTCTTGTTTCCCTTGGTTTCTCTTCCATGCTTCCACAATCGTTCTGGTCTGCACATGCCCTTGTCTGGAAACCATCTGCTGTGCATTCAGACCACTGGGTGCAAACCCACATCTCGGAACATCCTGGCTCTGGTTTAAATAGTTCTGGTTGTTCTAGGAGAGGTTCATCTATAAACTTTTCAGGTAATTCCTGGGCAAAGACAGAAACAGCTGATGGGAGTATCAGCAAGAGACATATTATTCCTATCAGAATCTTGTTCAGTTCACACATATTTCATATTTTGAATGCTATATTTAAAAACTAGTCCCTAACAAGATATTTTCCTTGTCTGAGATAAATAATTCTTGCTCCCATTCCTTTTAAGGATTTTATCAATTCCTTGTCCGCCGTGCAGACAGTAAAGTAGCCTTTTTCAGCCAGTTTTTTTATCCCCTCGTCTGTATTCTTGGCCTCTACATGAAGAATCCTCACCCCCTCTTTCTTGATCATATGAATGGCCAATCTTGCGTTTCTGGAATCCCTTCCCCTGCCTTTGGATAGTTTTTCTAGTTCATGAACAACAGAATCAAGGGTGTAAAGATAAACCTTGCCAAAATCTTTAAGCTCCCGAAATATATCTATCTTGAACTTGCCAGGAATCATGAGAAAGTTCGTATCCAGTAGAAATTTCATATTATATATATTCTAAATAATTAATATATTATCCAGCCGGTATCTCTTGATGTTTTCTCAAAACTTGTGCGGCCACTGCATGCATCTAAAGCCTGTAAGGATATTCTCTGCTGCCTTTTTTTATAATCTGAAAAGCGCTTCTTATTGTGCCTGAAATCAGCATACCACTATGTCACCCATGACTAAAGCCATGGGTTCAATGTTGGTTCGGCATGTCTGTTGAACCAGATTTATGCCCCCATCCTTTGGTTGAAACCGAGGGTTTTCTGGTTCAGCATAAGATAACCGGACACAAGAAGTCCCACTCTATATGCCACTTTATACGCATTATCTTTAATATAATCAGACTGGTTTTTTAGCTCTTCCATGGGGTATGAGGTTTCACTAAGATTCTCATATCTGCTTTCAATTTTGTCTATAAGAATAATCTGACCACCAGTCAACCTTTCTTCCCAGATTATACCCTCCCCATATACTAAAAATTGGATAAAGAAATAAATTCTAAAGACCTATATGTTAAAAAAGAAAATCCAGCTTACAAGCCATATCAGTAAGTATATAATCAGACCGTTTCCAAGCCACCATTTGAATCCTTTTTTGGCTCCCACTATCTTTTCTGTTGCAAGACCTACAAGATACAGCACAACAAGACCAAGGATTATGGCGAATAATGCCCTGCTCATCTGGTGTATATAGACAGATACATAACCCATTATTATTGCTGCAAGTGTGTGAACAGAAACTGAAATCCTTTGCTCGTTTAGTTCATTCATATTATCATTTCCTTAAGGTGACTTTGCTCTTTCTCCCATTCTTTGCCTGTTCGTCTTGAAGAAACTCTATTTTTTCTTCCTGTGCCTCATCTTTTTCCTTCTCTTTCTGAGTTTGTGTTTCTTCATTCTCTTTCTCTTTCTTTTGCGTCCGCAGGGGCACATAAGAATCACCTTGATTATATTTATTGTTTGACTATTTAAATTGTATGTTCTCCATGGGTCTTCTCAAACGGCTAACTGGCCAGCTCCTCGCCCCCGGCCGCATGCAATTTGCTAATCGTTTGAGAGTAATTCCGCATAGTGACTGGTGACTGTTAGCGATTGCCTTGTTTGGAACCACCGGTCAGAGACCGGTGGAATTCTGATTTAAATTATTTTCGGATAAATAAAATGTATGGATACCTATGCTGTGAGGTTTTTGTATAATTGCGTAAGAACAAAGGCATTTAAAACCGGTGATTTTAAGCTAAAGTCTGGGAGACCATCCAAATATTTCTTTAATCTTGGTGATGCTATGATGGATGGCATGGGAGTATCTGAGACAGTGAATGGTTATGCTGGGCTTTTAAAAGACACTGACTTCTTTGAAAAATATGCAGATTGCATGAACAGCTTGTTCTTTTTTGGTCCTGCTTACAAGGGAATACCTTTGGCTGGCGCAGTTGTTATGCATCTTTATGATATGGACGGTATCAATGTTAGATGGGGATATGACAGGAAAGAGATTAAAGATCATGGTGCTGATGCAAGCAAATGGCTGGTTGGCGACCTTAGAGATGGTGACATAGTAGTAATTTTTGATGATGTTATTACAACTTCTGCAACCAAAAGAGAGGCATGGGAAAAGCTCTCTGCTGCAAGGCAGGGCCTTGTGCATGGGGGTATTGTTATAGGTTTGGACAGGCAGGAAACCGATCTGGATGGAAATTCACCAGTAGAGAATCTTAAAAAAGAAGATATAGATGTCCACACCATTCTGCAGGCAAGAACGGTTTTTGATTATCTTCATGATAATAAGGTAGAAGGGCCTGATGGCAGTATTGTTGTTGATGATCAGGTTTATGCTGATTTCCAGGCACACCAAGAAAAATATGGAATAATGACAGGATAATATGGCTATAATAACTCGTGACAAGAGCGTGATTCCCGCGTGTGATGTTGAGACTTTAGAGCATCTTAGCAAAATAGTCCGTGTTACTGTGGATGTTGATGGTATAAGTGCGTATAAAATCGGTTTTGATCTTGGCTATGGGTTTGGCCTGCCAAGAGTAGTTGAGAGAGTAAAAAATCTTTATCCCGAGGCTGTCATCATTTTTGACCACCAGAAGGCAGGAACAGATGTTCCGTTTACAGGAAAGAAATTTGCAAGAAGGATGAAGGAATCCGGGGTCGATGCAGCTATAATATTTCCTGAATCCGGGCCCGAAACGCAAAAAGCATGGACTCAGGAATTACTTGAGAGAGAGATAGGTGTTCTTGTTGGCGGGGAAATGACACACAAAGGTTACAAGAGAAGTGAAGGTGGTTATATTGCTGATGATGCATTGGAAGAAATGTATGTTAATGGGGCAAAACAGGGTGTAACTGATTTTGTTGTTCCTGGCAACAGGACAGAGAGAATATGTGTTTATAAAAAGATTATTGAAGAGATGGGTATAAAACCGGCATTCTATGCACCGGGTTTCATTGGACAGGGTGGTGTAATATCTGATGCTGCAAAAGTGGCGGGGGATAAATGGCATGCCATTTGCGGCAGGGCAGTATATAATCCGAATGGGAAAGACAATCTGGATGATGTGACAGAAAATGAGATGAAAGAGAGTGTCTTGCAGCTTGTGAGTCAGCTTTAACTGTTTATTTTCTTCTCTTACCAGCCAGCTTTATGTCAGAATCCAGAATGGTTCTTCTGTTTGCATGCTCTGCCAATTCTGCTGCATCAGCCGCTATTTCCTTTGCTATTTCTGAGATCATATCCACAAATTCCCGGGCCGCTGATTCTGATACTCGAATATTCTTCTTGGACTCCTTCAAAACTTTTTCAAACGGGGCCAGGGGAATTTTCGCCATAAATATCACCTGTTAATTTCTTGACTCTTAACCCTTATAAAGGTTTCTAAGGCCTTTTCAGGCCTAAAAAAGGAATTCTTCCATAGTAACAAGATATATAAGAGGGTGAGGAGTAATTTAATATTAAGGGAGGTTTTAGAATGGTTCAAGGATATTGTGTTAAGTGCAAAGCAAAGCAAGAAATAAAGGACCCAAAGAATGTGACACTCAAAAACGGAAAGAAAGCGGTAAAAGGTGTTTGTCCTAAGTGCGGGACCAAGATGTTTAGAATTGGTGGATAAAGGCGCTTTTATATTATATAAAAGGGTGGTTTGTCTCAAACGGTTAATTGATTAGCTCCTTACCACCAGTCACACACAATTGGTTAATAAGACTGGTGGGATGCGGAGCTCTTGGTTAATTGTTTGAGAGTAATTCCGCATAGTGACTGGTGACTGTTAGCGATTGCCTTGTTTGGAACCACCGGTCAGAGACCGGTGGAATTCTGATTTAAATCCACCAGTAGATAAGCTAGAAACAATGCATATAACACCCTTGCTTGGATAATATTTTGCTATTACATGCCATTTCATGAATTGTTTCCTATCTATCTTCTTGAACAGTATCTTGATTACCCTGTACCTGTCTGTTGTTATACCTGTTGAATCGGTTATAAACACACCATCTTGTTTGCACAGATTATCTGTTAACTGATAAAGCAGTTTAACAATGCAGTTAATGTATTCCACAGATATCCTTTTCATAGCCCATCCAACAGTACTGTGATCCAGTGTCCTGCTCACAAATTCATGTATATGCTTTTCTAGACCCCTGTATGAGTAACCAAAGAACCTCATACATGCACACAATGCAGCATGCTCATATGACTCAAACTTAACAGGTCTTCCCCTCTTGGATTTCTTCCACGGATTGCCCGATTTATACTATTTGGTGGCGGTCTGACTTATGTTTTCTACAGAATTATTAGACAACCTCCAATCAACCGATACCTTTATAAACCCCCGAATATATAAATTTATATACCATAATATACAAATAATAACAATAAGGTGAAAAAATGACTCATGATATAATAGACGACCTGCAGAACCTGATCGGCGAAGAACTGCAGAAGTATCATGAAGAGAAGATCAAAAGGGATCTGGGTGAGGACACAAAACCAGCACAGGGCCTGAAGAAAGCCAGGATACCAAAAGAACTTTTAATGCAGTACTTTATTTACAACTAGTGATTTCAGAGGTAACCATGAAAAGAGACCCCCTAGAGATAATCGAGAAGATGTTCAAGGTTCTTGATTCCGGCAGATGTTTCTCTATAAACGAGCTGGCCAGTGAGACAGGCCTTCACAACATTACAGTAAGAAAATATGTAAGGATGATCCAGATGATAAGGCAGGAGCCCACGGTGGAAGTAATAAAAACCAGGCATTCAATAATTATAAGAACAATTCCAAGAAGAAAGGTTATAAGAGAAAGGATGGTGGAAAGAGAATGAAATCAGAAAAGCGGCCAAAGATGATGCAGGTAAATGTTATAGATGTTGAAGGCAAACTTACAATAAATGTGAAAAAGAAGGGATTTTCCCCAACAGAGGCAATAGGAGTACTGGATGTAGTAAAATGCCAGATAAGAAATTCAATGAGAATGCAAAAAAATTTCGAATTTAAAAGAAAGGACGATTAAAGATTAAATAATAATGGTCATTATGTCCCCCTCAAAGGAA
Source organism: uncultured archaeon (assembly GCA_964399875.1). Taxonomy (GTDB): domain Archaea; phylum Aenigmatarchaeota; class Aenigmatarchaeia; order QMZP01; family QMZP01; genus CAYNRQ01. Next base: position 5,341 of record CAYNRQ010000033.1, on the reverse strand, counting down.
GAACCAGTTATATTGAAGGTTGGTGAACTTACCAGCAGAGATGAATTTGGCAGAGGTATTGTTAGACTTGACACCAAAACCATGAAGAAACTGGGAATAAAAGAGGGTGATGTTGTTGAGCTTTCAGCCCAAAAGAAAACAGGAGCCATTGCTGTCAGGGCATACCCAGCTGATGTTGGTTTGAATATCATAAGAATGGATGGTATCACAAGAAGGAACGCTGGGGTAGGTGTTGGAGAAACCATAAAGGTGAAAAAAGCCGATGTCAGGGAAGCAAAGAGGGTTGTTGTTGCTCCTGCACAAAAAGGCATAATCCTCCAGATGAATCCTGATCTTTTGAAGAAAAATCTATTCATGAGGCCTGTTTACAAAAAAGACATAATAACACCGTTTCCTGTTGTAAAACAGAGAAGAGAAGAAACACCTTTTGATGATTTCTTCAGAAGCTTCGGAATCAACATAGAAGGCCTTGGTGACTTTTCCTTCACTCCTATACCAGGAGAAACCAAGCTAATGATTGTGAATACAAATCCAGAAGGCATAGTAAGGATAACAGACACAACAGAGCTTGAGCTGAGGTCAGAGGCCGTGGAAGCAGAGGAAAAGGTTATACCAACCCTCACATACGAGGATATTGGCGGTCTTCACAATGCAATACAAAAAATAAGGGAGATGGTGGAACTGCCCCTAAGGCACCCAGAGCTGTTCACAAAGCTAGGCATTGAACCACCAAAGGGAGTCCTTTTATACGGACCTCCCGGATCAGGAAAGACCCTGTTAGCCAAAGCAGTGGCAAACGAATCAGGCGCTTCCTTTTTCTCCATAGCAGGGCCAGAGATAATGACAAAGTGGTATGGCGGCTCAGAAGAAAACATCCGCAAAATATTTGAAGAGGCAGAAAAATCTGCCCCGAGTATAATCTTTATAGACGAAATAGATTCTATTGCTCCAAAAAGAGAAGAAGTGACAGGGGAGGTAGAGAGAAGGGTGGTATCCCAGCTGCTAACCCTTATGGACGGCCTGAAATCAAGGGGCAAAGTGATTGTTATAGCAGCCACAAACAGGCAGGATGCTTTAGATCCTGCTTTAAGAAGGCCGGGCAGGTTTGACAGGGAAATAGAGATTGGTGTTCCGGATCAAAAAGGAAGATTAGAAATATTACAGATCCACACCAGAAACATGCCTTTAACCAAGGATGTGAATTTAAAACACATAGCTTCTATAACCTATGGTTTTGTAGGAGCTGACCTGGAGGCCTTGGCCAAAGAAGCGGCGATGTCCTCCTTAAGAAGAAACCTTCCAGGCATATCATGGAAGAAAACAACAGAACTGCCTCCCGGCGTGCTAGACAAACTAATGGTTGAGAAAAAGGATTTTGATAATGCCCTGAAGATAGTGGAGCCTTCTGCAATGAGAGAGGTCCTGATAGAAGTACCTAATGTCAGATGGTCTGATGTTGGTGGTCTGGAAGAGGTAAAACAGGTGCTTAAGGAAACCGTGGAATGGCCTCTGAAGAATCCGCAGGTATTCAGGAATGTGGGTATAAAACCACCTTCAGGTATTATGCTTTACGGTCCTCCGGGATCAGGAAAAACCATGCTCGCAAAGGCATTAGCAAACGAGGCCGGAGCTAACTTCATTTCCATAGCAGGGCCTGAGCTCTTGTCCAAGTGGGTGGGAGAGTCATTACCCTTTGATGAAAAGGTAATGGTTATTGAAAATGATATTGTAGATTTCAAGAACATTGGAGATATAGTAGATAATGAGATAAAGAAACTTCACGCTCCTACAATCACAGATAAATTCAGTTCTAAAAACACAAAAGTAACAGATTTAATCAGACACCCTGCACCACCATATGTGGATGTTATTAAAACAGAAACAGGAAGAACAGTACGTGTTACTGGTGGTCATAGTCTTTTTGTGAATGAAGATGGTATGTTTAGGGAAGTGTTGGCAGATGCCATAGTGCCGGGAAAAACCAGGATTGCCATACCAAGATATATTAAACCACCAGAAACTATAGAATCTATAAATTTGATAGAATACTTACAAGAAAATGATTATAATTTATGTATAGCTAACGGTCAGAATCTTGTGAAAAAGGCCGCAAAAAAAATCGGCATCAAAAGAATCGCAGAGATAATGAAAATAGAAGAAAAGAATGTCTATGCTTACATAAAAAGAGCAGCTATAGAAGTTAAAAAATTTATTAAAATTATGAAAGAGGCCAGAATAAAATTCAAAACTGAAGAACTTTATATAAAGTCTAAACAAACAAAAAAAATGCCTGCAAAAATAAAATTTGACAAAAACTTTTCGACTTTTTTGGGTTTATGGGTAGCTGATGGTTCATATAATTATGATCATTCTGTCAGGCTTAGTGTTTCTGCAGAAGAAGCGAAGTATGCTATCAATATGTGCAAAAAACTTTTTGGACATATTACAATCTACAAAAAAACAGGAAATTCTGTTGATATAACAATAGGATCAAAAGTATTGTATATCCTGATGAATAAAATATTGGGAATGAAACACGGTTCAAAAAATAAAAATGTACCTAAGATTTTGTTTTCCCTCCACAAAAAATCAATTGCGGCCTTTTTGGGTGGTTATTTCGGAGGAGATGGTACATTCAGTAAAAAATATATAGAAGCATCAACTGTGAGTAAGGATTTAGCAGACAGCATAATGTATTTATTACTTTATTTTGGTATAGTAGCAAGATATAGCGAGAAAAAAGAGCGGAACGGAACAGTAAGTCACAGGATTCGTTTTGTCTGGCAGGATTTTATCAAAACATTCCTAGATGAAATAGGGTTCTGCTATGAAAGTAAAAACAAAAAAGCAAAAGAATATATTAAAAAATTATGGATAAAAAGAGATGCCTTAAAACCAAAAATTGACAAAGATGTGTATTGGGATCTTGTTGTGGATAAATTCAGGGAAAAATATAACAAACCATATGTTTATGATATAGGAATAAACCCAACCCATAGATTTATAGCTGGTTTTGGGGGCATTTTAGTTCATAATTCAGAGAAACGAGTCAGAGAGATATTCAGGAGAGCCAAGCAGGTAGCCCCTGCAATAATCTTTTTTGACGAGATAGACGCACTAGCACCCAAAAGGGGCATGTACTCAGGAACTCATGTGACAGAGAATGTGGTTTCCCAGATACTGACAGCCATGTCAGGTCTGGAAGATATGCATGATGTTGTTGTGATAGCAGCTACCAACAGACCGGATATGATTGATCCGGCGCTGTTAAGGCCGGGCAGGTTTGACAGACAGATACTTGTTCCAGCACCTGACGAAAAAGCAAGACTGGATATCCTTAAAATTCATACAAAAAACATGCCTTTAAAAGATGTGGATCTGAAGAAACTGGCGAAGAACACAGAGGGATATACAGGAGCTGACTTGGAGGCACTGGTCAGGGAAGCGGGTCTGAATGCATTAAGAAAAAATATAAAATCAAAGATTGTAACAAAGAGAGAATTCTCTGAGGCCCTGAAAAAAGTCAAACCTTCGGTAAATGCAAAGGTTATAGATTACTACAACAAGACAGCAGAGGAGATGAGAACACCAGACACAGGAAGGAGCAAAAAGGAAGAAATGACATACGTGGGTTAGCTTAAAAACATCTTCTTCTAATATTCTAGATGGATAATGGGGATCCCCACAGTATAGAAAAGTAATTTTTTCTGGTTCTGATAAACAAACCTATCCCCTGTTCTTATCCGCGTCTGAAGCTCCCCAAAAACTCTTTTGGTTGAGAGAAAGGAGTAAACTCTCTCAAACGGTTAATTGATTAGCTCCTTACCACCGGTCACACACAATTGGTTAATAAGACTGGCGGGATGCGGAGCTCCTGGTTAATTGTTTGAGAGCAATTCCGCATAGTGACTGGTGACTGTTAGCGATTGCCTTGTTTGGAACCACCGGTCAGAGACCGGTGGAATTCTGATTTAAATTCCATATTCCAATTATTTATCATGAGCCATGTTAGACTACCAGCTGTTGCAGGCATGTTCTATTACTTTGATCCTGAACACCTTAAGGACCAGCTTTCCAACCTGTTCTCTGATGTGAAGGCAAGGCCAGAGTGCCTTGGTGTTGTTTCCCCGCATGCAGGTTACCAGTACTCCGGCAAAACAGCTGCATGGGCCATAAGCTCTCTGAAACATATAAAAAAGTTTATAATCATGGGACCCAATCATGGTATACTTGGGCCTGAGTTCTCTATAATGAGCTCGGGCATATGGAAGACGCCCTTGGGTGATGTTAAGATAGACACCGAACTGGGAAGGGAACTCAAGAAGTGCAGTGTTCTGAAAGAGGACATGTTTGCGCACTCTCAGGAGCATTCTATTGAGGTCCAGCTTCCCTTTCTCCAATACAGATTCAAGAAGTTCACCTTTGTACCGATTTCAATATCCAACACAGACTATTCAGAGGATTTCCTAAACAGATGTGAAAGTCTTGGGAAATTCATGGCAGGCCTTGCAAAAAAACAAAGCTTTGGTATTGTTGTCAGTTCTGATTTTTCTCACTATCTTCCGTTAAAGATTGCAAACAAAAAGGATGAACAGGCCATAAAACACATAAAGGATCTAGACACCAAGGCTTTTTTTCAAACCCTGGAAAAGACAGGTGCCAGTATATGCGGTTACGGCCCAATAGCGGTTATGATGGAAATGGCAAGGGGATTAAAATTAAAAGCCGGTCTTGTCCACAGAACATCATCCGGTGATGCAACAGGAGATTATGATTCTGTAGTTACCTACTATGCAATCGGTTTTGCATAGATATTTTCCAACTCTTTTGCATCTCAAACGGCTAACTGGCCAACTCCTCGCCCCCAGCCGCATGCAATTGGTTAATTGTTTGAGAGCAATTCCGCCGGCGGCTGGTGTTTGTGTTTGTCTCGCTGGCTGAAACCGCCGGTGGAATTCTGATTTAAATTAGGCCTGTTATTATATTTCTGATATATATACCGTTAAGTTGACAATACATAAAAAGGACAGTTTTTAGGCTGTCCGTGTTTTCTTCTGTTTGATTATAAACATCAATAATCTGAAGCCGCTGCATTGGCTGGTGCTCTCCTTTTCCATTTTTTTGCACCCTCCTTTTTCCAGATGCAGCGGCAAAAGCCTGCAGGGTTTCGGCGGCATAAGCACATCCTTGAACTGTATGTCACCTCATATCATCCTTGCCAACCCTGACCATCCTTAAGACAGGCCCTCAGAGGAGGAAAATTCTCATATCACCGCAAACTGCATGGGTCTCAAACGGTTAATTGATTAGCTCCTTACCACCAGTCACATACAATTGGTTA
>CAYNRQ010000032.1:0-11992 GCA_964399875.1 uncultured archaeon | reverse complement strand
ATTAACCAATTACATGCGGCCGGGGGCGAGGAGCTGGCCAATTAGCCGTTTGAGACACCTACTTCCTGTACTTTCTGCATATGTACCTTGTGCACATCTCAGGTTTTGTATCATGGATCTTGCAGAACCATTTCCCTTTCTCCTGCTTCAGAAACGGGCAGTAGATATATTCCCTTCTTGTTATAGGATTGAACCATCCCTCGGCCATCATTATTTCACCTTTCTTATCCCTTACTATCGCAACCCTGTCCAGAATATCATGCCTGTTCTCTCTTTCCCATCTTTTCAAATCCTCATCGCTAACATGTATGGACCAACCAAACCTCTTACAGCAATCCCCGCACTGCACACAGGCCCATTCTGCTTTGTCCATAGTTAAAAAAATAAGATATAGACTTAAAAGATTTCCCATCAGGCCCTATATTAATAGGTATATATAATAGAGAAAATTTCAAGACCCGATCTTTAACCTCTCCGTACAGGAAATTTCTCATCAAAATAAGCAACGTGTTTTCTTATTGCATCCCTTATGGCCTCTGATCGGTTGGAGTACATACCGCTTTCTATAAGATCATCAAGCATCTCAATCAGTTTCCTAGTGACTCTAACCTGAACCGGGATCATACTTTTATTATAATGACAGTAAGTAATTTAAATAAGAATTCCACCGGTCTCTGACCGGTGGTTCCAAACAAGGTAATCGCTAACAGTCACCAGTCACTATGCGGAATTACTCTCAAACAATTAACCAAGAGCTCCGCATCCCACCAGTCTTATTAACCAATTGTGTGTGACTGGTGGTAAGGAGCTAATCAATTAACCGTTTGAGACCCATACTATTCCAATTCCAGAAATTCTGACACATTACGATGGTAATGCAAAATTGAAATCTATTTAAATCTTACGGATAATAAAAAAGTGGTGGAGTTTTGAACAATAAAAAAATGACAGGGTTTTTGAAGTTTGGAGCACTCTCGGTGGTTTCTCTGTTTTTCCTGTCTGTGTTCATAGTTTTTATCATTCCTGTTCTTGCACAACACACATCAAGTGTTGAAATAACTCCTACATGGGTTGATCCAGGAGTTGAATATGATTTCACAGTTGGTGTAGAACATTCAACAGGTTCAGATCCTATCAGAGAGGTTCGAATATACAACAACACACCAGGACACACAGACTTCTTGTGTGGACCAGCCCCATCTGGGTGGGATCTAAACGACCAGTCAGGTAAGTACAACTACTGCCAGTACCAGACAGGTGATAGTTACATACACCCAGGTGAAACCCTGAACTTCACCTTTGAAGCAAAGATGACAGAGGAAGAGTGCAGTGTTGACACCTGTATTCACTATTTCAGGACAGCAACCATAGATATCAAGGAACCTGAGGGTGATGTTTACTACAATTACCCAGAGGTATATGTAGACTGCTTTGATCCTGTGACAGTAAAAACCTATGGTGATCCAAAGTACCCAGCAGACATGAATGAGGGCGCGGCTTACCCACACTGGATCTCAACAAGCACACCAATAACCCTTACAGCAACAGATAATACAAGCGAGTGTGATTCAGGTGTTAAAGTCACAATGTACAGAGACTTCATAGTCAGAGGCGAGGGTGAGATGGCCTGTAGGGATGAGTCTTACTGCCACCCAGAATACTATGGTGACCCTGACATAGAATTCATGGAATATGAGGGACCATTCAGAAAGGAAACAGAATCGTGTCATATTCTAGAGTATTATAGTATTGATAATGTAGGTAATAGAGAGGGCACACAATACCAGTGTGTATTCGTTGATGACACAGCTCCAGAGCTATGGAAAGTGCATGATGAGGGAATGATAGAGGGTTATGATCCAGAACTAGGAACATTTCACTGGATGACCCAAGACATGGAGATCACTCTTTTTTGTGAGGATGTCGGACCACATCCAGTAAACGAGGTAAGCCTCTGGTACAGAACCTGGAACGATATAACCAAGGTATGGACAGATTGGAAGGATACAAACGGACAAGTTGTTAATAAGACAATAAAGTTCGGTGAGGATTCTGTCCACAAGATCCAGTACTACTGTGAGGATGCCCTTGGCAACTCAAATGGAACAAGGGACGCACCTTATGAACAGGTATATAAGGTGGATTCAGAACCACCTATAATAAACAAGACAATGGTCGGAAAGTGGTTAGGTGACTGCCCACCAGAGGGTGATGATGTATGTTATGTTGCTGATGACAGCACAAGCGGTATAACAGTCAGTGTTGTAGACGGCGGTGACATCTGTGCAATAGATAGAGTTGAGTGTTTATGGAATTACTACTGGAACGGAAGATGGTGGGAAGGAGATGAGTTCCACAACTACACTGAGATAATCTTTGATAGAGACTCAACCCACACAGTCAGGATATCCTGCAGGGATGGACTAGGCAATAATGTTACCGACGAGGAAACATTCCTTGTGGATTCAATGCCTCCTATAACAACCAAGATCTATGGTGAACCATATAAAGTTGATCCAGTCTGTAGAGCATACTATGAATCATACTGTGATGATGGTCCAGATGGTGAATGTGGAGATGTATGTCATAGGGAAGGTTGTGTTGAATACTTCACACACAAGTACTGTACATGGTGGATAACACCATCCACACCAGTCACACTTATAACTTATGATGAAAAAGTAGGTCAGCGTTATAACAGCACCACCTACTGGAGAAACCTTTACTTCCCTGATAATGATGAGATATGCTACAATGATACGTTGTTAGGTGACCTCGGAACAAAGAATGGTTATCCAGTGACCTGTCACCCAGAGTATTACTCAATGTATGTAGAAAACTACTCTGAGATAGAATGGAATGTGTATGAGGGAGAGTTCTTCAACTCCCCAGAGTCATGTCATGTTATAGAGTACAAGAGCGTGGATGCCCTTGGAAACGAGGAAGAACCTAAGTGGCAGTGTGTATTTGTTGATGACACACCACCAATATCAGTCAAGGAACATGAAGGCATGATAATACCAGATGACGGATTCAGCTGGGTAAGGCAGGACACAGATATCATCCTGGACTGCATAGACCAGAGCAATCACCCTGTCGGTCAAGAGACAATGTGTTACAAAGTCTCACTAGATGATTACGGATTAGAATACTTAACAGAAGCCTACTGTGAGGAATTCGGTGGCACAATGAACGATGAGGACTACTGCTGTGTATATGTAGGTGAGGATGCACCAAACCTTGAGATACACTTCCTAGAGGACTCTTATCATAACCTAGAATACTACTGTGTAGACCACCTTGGAAACGATGAAAGAGACACCATGGGAGGAGAACCAAACATGCAGTGGTACAAGGTAGATTCAACACCACCTAGGATTGAAAAGACTGTTGTCGGACCTCAGATAGGTGACTGCCCACCAGAAGGCGATGAGGAATGCTACATAAAGGGTAATATCACTGAGATCCATGTCAATGTCACAGACGGTGGAGAAATCTGCGCAGTTGATGAGGTAGACTGTTACTGGTGGTACTACCTGGACGGAGACATAAGATTCCCATCATCAGGAGTTTATGGTCTTGACGGACCAATTATTTTCGCGGAAGACACAGTCCATGAACTACATATAAAGTGTAAGGACGCCCTGGGCAATGAAATGAAAGAGGACATAGAGACATTCTTTGTGGACTCAACACCACCAGTCACAAGGAAGTGGTATGAGGGTCCAAGATACCCACATGAGGGATACCCGATGTGGATCAACAATGACACTAAAATCCTGTTCTCAGCCGAAGATGTCCTGAACAAACCTTGCACAGCAGGAGGAAACACAACCTACTACATGATAACCCTTCTAGATAACGACGAGATGTGCGAGAACCAAGAACTTTGTGAACCAATACACACCTATGATGACGCTGGCTGGATGATCTATGACCCAGAGAACCCACCAACAGACATCGAGGACTCATGCCATATGATAGAGTATTATAGTGAAGACCTTCTAGAGAACAGGGAAGAGATAAGGGCACAGTGTGTCTTTGTGGACAACAAAGAGCCTATTCCAAACAAGACTCTGGGAGAACCAAAGTCAGCCTGGGACGGATTAGATGCCAACTTCTATGACCTAGAAGAGTTCTGCATGGAGCCAGGAAAGTGCTGGAAGATCACAATGCTCACTCCTATAGACCTTGCTTGTGATGACCAGTTACCACACCCAGTGGATCATGAAACAGTGTGCTTCAAGGTAGAGCTTGATGCAGAAGATGCAACAAGCATGTACTGTAATGAATACTATGATGGTGATTACAATGAAAGCGGTGATGGGTTCTGTTGCCTAGCCAAGGAACTAGAAACACCATTCTACTTCAATGAGGTATCCGAACACAACCTAGCATACTACTGTGTGGATGCTCTTGGAAACCGAGGACCTATTGACGACGAGAAGTTCAAAGTAGAGGAAACAGCATTCGAGATCCAGATCAACAGGAAATGGAACCTAATATCTGTTCCTGTGAGGCTCCTTGACGATTCCATGGATGAGGTATTTAAGGATGTGTCAGACACAGTCAAGACAGTCTGGACCTATGACTCTGAGCTAGATGAATGGTATGTGTACACCCCCGACGGTAACCCTGCAAACGACAACCTACACACAATGCTTCCAGGATGGGGTTACTGGTTACTGGCAGATGGAGACGACATGCTGATTATAGGTGGAAGCCTATTCAGTCCAGCAACGGTGCCTCCAAGCAAGCCAATCGTCAAGGGATGGAACCTTATCGGCTACTATGGTGCTGAAGGCCAGCCTGGTTATTATGGTCCTACAGGAAACGGAAAGAACGCATTCTGTGAACTATTCTCACTAGGTGAGTCTTGGTTTGACAAGGGATACTCAACAATACTAGGATACTGGGAGCCATACAACACAGATGGAGATCCAGACACAACACCTTTCATAGAGTATGACAGAATGAGTCCTAACATGGATCCAGGAGCAGGTTACTGGATATACTCCCTGGAAGATGGAATGTTCGTTCCACCAACGGCCTGTGACCCATAAGAACGGTAACCTTATAAAATTTACTATCATCTATTTATTATTACTTTACTAGAGTGAAAGCATGAAAGATAAGCTAATGTGTCTGGTTATCATGGGCCTTTTCAGTATTCTACATATTAGTATGTCCTACGCTCAAGGAGCACCGCACCAATTTTATGGAACAGTCACAACCAATGGTATTCAGGCTCCTGACGGCCTTACAATAACAGCAAAGATAAACGATGCTGTTGTTGCAGAAACAAGCACGCTAAGCGGTACTTATGGTTTAGGACCACCTGATGATAGAATATGGTATATAGCTGACCTTGAAGGAATCTATCACGGTGAGATAATAGAGTTCTTTTTGAATGACATCAAGGTAGCAGAATACGTCTTTGATACTGGCAACAGTACAGGCATTGATTTTTCTGTGACAGGTGACCTTGGAGTATGTGGTGATGGATATCCTAGCTCAAGCGAATCATGTGAATCATGCCCTGCAGATCATGGGGCATGCCCATCCAATCCACCCGCAGGCCCAAGTCCACCTCCAGGAGGTGTATTCGCACCCCCAACACAGACTCAGCCATGTGAAGAGGCCTGGTCATGTTCGGCCTGGAGCATTTGTTCTAGCACAGGAAAACAGCTAAGAACCTGTGTTGATCTAAACAACTGCGGTACAGAGGAAAACAAGTCCGCAGAGGAGAAATCCTGCACCTATACACCGCCTCAAGATCTCAGCATATGCGATGCAGGCAGCAGAAAGTGCTCTGAAGAGAGGATAGTTGAGTGTGTAGACGGCAAGTTCTGGAACATCACAGAAAGATGCGAACATGGGTGTGATTCCGGCACAATTCAGTGCAATCCAGCCCCAGGAACAACCCCTGATACAGGTACTGAAACAACCACAACAGAGGGAACAGGTGGAATAACAGGCGCTTTCCTGGACAGCCCAGCAGCAATCTTTGGTGTTTTGTTCTTATTAATACTAATCCTGATAGCTGCAATGTACCTTAAGGTCAGAAAATAAAATCATTCCTTTTCAGTATTTAATGCAGGCAATCTGGCTCCAAACATCTCGACTTCCTTACCCGCTTTTAGATCACTAATCCATATATTTGTATTGACCACTATCCCACATTTCACCATTAAGCTCTGATAATTCATACATAAGGCCATCTATTACAGCACTTCTAACTATACGGTGCCCATGATGAGCCATGGCCCGTTTTATTGTGGGGCCGTCTACCCCCAATCTCAGGTCTCCCAAATAATCTCTTCTCATAAAAACACCAGTTTTGTAAGAAACCTATTTTCTTACCAGTATTTCCACAACATCACCGTTCTTCAGCTCATGATCAGCTCCAATCTTTTTTCTTTCCAGATCAAGGCCACCCAGGAAATTCTCAGCAATCTCTGTATGAACCTTTGCTGCAAACTCTTTCAGGGTTGTACCTTTTGGTACAAGAAAAGCATCGGGCAGGACATTTCCCTTCTTATCAGTCAGTTTTCCAATATTCGCAACAGGGTAAACCACTATCATTCCAAGTAAATCATAAACAGTCTTGTCTATAACCTGCTGAACGCCAGTGGAACCAAACCTTTCAAGAACATGGGTTTTTATGAACTCCAGGGCATTTTTTTTCCTTTCCTCCAGATCCTCTCTTACCACTTCAAAAACATTCTTTCCTGGTGTGTACTTAATATCCCCCTCTTTCTCCGCCTTCCTCAGGGCCAGTTCGCTTTCAGCAGAACAGGGAACAGAGAGGAAATCAGTCTCCCTGAACTCATTCATGTTTTTTTCAGAACCAGGAACATCAATCTTGTTTGCTGCAATTATTATAGGTTTGCTTTTTTTCCTCAAAATCTCTACAAAATTAAGCATATCCTCATCTCCAGAATCCTCTTTAACATGAACCTCCCTCAAGGCATGCTTAACGTCCTCAAGGCCTATCCCCAAACCAGAAAGCTGTTTATGTATAAGATCATCCAGCTTTTCCTGGCCAGCTTCTGATTTCCTGCATATATCATGCCATTTCTTTTTCAGAATTCCGAGAATCCAGTAATCAATCTCTTTTTCCAGAAAAAGAACATCCTCCATGGGATTGTGTGTGCCTGGCTGAACAGGGTTTCCCTCAGCATCTGTCCCTCCAGATATGTCCACCACATGTATTAAGGCCTGGGCCTCCATTATATCCGATAGGAATTGATTGCCAAGCCCTTTCCCTTTGTGTGCCCCAGGAACAAGACCAGCAACATCTATCATCCTGACAGGGATCAATCTCAGCCCGTCAACACACCTGGAATTATTAGGATTGCACTTAACCCCAAGCTTCTTGCAGGGGCATTCAGCCCTCACGTAACCAATTCCGACATTTGGCTTTATTGTAGTGAAAATCCTGTTAGATATTTCAGCATCCACCAGAGTGGCCGCACTAAAAAAAGTTGTTTTACCGGTGTTTGTCTTACCTATAACAGCGATCTGCATAAAAGCACCTAATTATATATAGATTTATATCTAAAATAAAGAACCAACCTATTAATTCTTTTAACAATATTTATATATGGAAGAAAAGAGGATAATAAAAAACCTTGATGCTCTCACAGAAGATTTTATTCCAAGCAGGGTTGTCCACAGGGACGGCCAGCTCAAAACCATAAGGGACTGTCTGGAGCCCATACTTAAAGGCCTGCCACCCATAAACTCCTTCTTATATGGAAAACCCGGCACAGGCAAGACGTGCATAGCAAAATATGTTACCCAGAAACTAAAAGAACAGGCCTCTGTTTTAAGGGCTTATATAAACTGCTGGGATACACCATCAAGCTTCAAGACACTTTACAGCATATTAGACCAGTTCGGTCTCACGCTATCAATCCACAGAAAAGGCATGCCTGCAGACGAGCTTTTGGATCTTCTGAACAAAAAACTAGAAGAAAATCCAGCTGTAATAATACTGGACGAGGTAGACAAACTAGAAGATGATAAAATCCTTTACACCCTTGTCAACATAAAAAACATATGCCTTATACTTATAGCTAATTCTGAGACAGCCCTTTATAAAACAGATCAAAGGGTTAGAAGCAGGCTGGCCTCTGCAGAAAACATAGAATTTCCACAGTACAATTCCAGGGAGATTTTTGAGATACTTAAAGACAGGGCAGAATGGGGCCTTGTACCGGGCGTTATAAAAAACACACAGCTGGAAAGGATAGCTTCAGCATCAGGGAATGATGCAAGGGTTGCTATTCAAACCTTAAGGATAATAGCCCAGGACGCAGAGAACAAGGACATAGAGAAGATACAAGATTCTGTAATAGAAAGGTTCATCCAGAAAAACTGGCCAGAGGAAAAAATAAACCAACACCAAAAACTCATTCTTGATATACTGAAGTCAGGAGATATGGATTCTGGAAAGCTTTTTAAGGAATTACAAAACATCTCACAAAAACAGGGCATAAAGATTATAACAGACAGGACATTCAGGAGATATCTGGAAAAACTTGTCCGCTATAACCATGTGAAACCATCAGGAACAGGCAGGTGGCGGACCTATTCTTTAGCGGACTAGCGGACAGGAGAAATCCCCTTCCCTCAGCCTTTTAATAGGTCAAGGATAACCTATTTTTAGAGGCCTTAACGGCCTCGGTGATAAATATGAAAAATATATATTCCATTGCAAGAAAACTCGAAACCATGGTAAAAAGCCAGAAAACAGAGGATGACCGGGTTGCCGTTCTTCTGAACAAGTACTGGCCCATGGTGGAGATGAAGAATCAGGGGCTCACCCTGAGACAGTTCGAATTGCTATGGAAGAATGTCCTGAGTAAGATAAGCTAAGAGGCGATAATCATGAGATACAATCCAAACTGGGGCAGAGGACCTGAAAGAAAGGCAAGGCCTTTTCAGTTCTCCCTCAAAATGTTCATTTATTAATAGCCTTGCTCCTGCGCACAAAGTTATCACCTCCCATCTCCAATCCTGCGTTCCCCGGAACGCAGGCTTTTTCTTTTTTAGTTTTGTCATCAAATAAAATATAAGATTCAACCTCCCATACACCAATCATTATATATTTCCATCACCATTAATCAAAAAAGGAATTTGCGGATTAAGCATTTAGAGCAGATCAATAAATCCGTTCCTATTAGCCTTTCCCCTTTTTGCGAGCCTTTTTTTCTAGATAAGCAAGCTGGGAAGGTGGTTTATACCAATCAGCAAAGGTTGTTAACGGATTTTCTATATCACTATCAGGAATGTTTAAATCAGAATTCCACCGGTCTCTGACCGGTGGTTCCAAACAAGGTAATCGCTAACAGTCACCAGTCACTATGCGGAATTACTCTCAAACAATTAACCAGGAGCTCCGCATCCCGCCAGTCTTATTAACCAATTGTGTATGACCGGTGGTAAGGAGCTAATCAATTAACCGTTTGAGAAATAACTTATGCGGTTTATATCTGATTCTGGGATTCAGCACCCCCAATATTGAACCATTCTTTCTGACTGCAAGGTCACCCCTCCTGCCTATGGGCTCAACTTGGAATCCTTGTCCCATCAGAGCTTCGCACAAGCTTTGCCCATCTTCTAAAAGGCATCCATAAATATAACCCACAGGCTTCAAAATATCATCTTCCTTTGCAAACAAAAGTAAACGGTTTTCTTTTCTGTCATAAACAGTAACATATACACCCTCTTCTTCCGCATATTTTAGACGCATGTTTCCTGATCTGCCCCTTACAGGATCTTTCGTATTCAAATCCCATATATGATAGGATGACGGCCTTTCCCTGGACCCAAGGACTTTACCTGGAAGCGCCAGCCTGCCAAAATCCTCAGCAGAAATTGCACTTTTGTGCACAATACCAGAAGCAGATTCAGGCTTATCTCTCATCTTATATATGCCAAACATGCCACCCTCTAGGTGTTTGGCAACTTCACCCGCATCTTCCAACCCACACTTATAAGATGGCCCTATTCGTCTCATAATATCATTACTATTGTATAGTAATAACTATTTATAAAGTTTTTGGTCACTAAACCAAGATTGGGATTATTCACAGCAAGAAACAACCCAGGAGTGCGATCAAGGATTTTCTAACCCTGTCCCGCAATGCAGGTACAATCAAACATATTTTTGAGTTGTTGATCTCATACGCTTTGGGTTTTGCAACAATCAGGCCCTGGAAAATGCATGAGTATGTATTAAGGATTCTTGGCCATACATAATTAAATTTATGTTAAATCTTAAACATCTTCCATGAAGGGAAAAACAGACTGTTTGCCATACATTTCCATTTCCTTAATAAGATTATTGGCAAATCTCCCTATCTGCGGATTAAGGCTCCCGTTACTACTTAATTTCGTATGAAGATATGTATTCAAGCAGGCCAGTTCACCATTGTTATCTACAGGAACCATATAAAAGAAACCAAACTCACTGGCATTTTCTCCCTGACTTCTAACATCCACAAAACCAAAAACCTTTTTGCAGTTCTTATAAACAACAACACTACAGACACGATCACCTAGCTTGGTTTTTCTGTAAAGGGTGTTCCAACCAGAAAACCCGGGATCCGTTTTATCAAGATTAAAAAAATAAGGCTCTCCGTTCATGTCCTTAAAATCCGTTTCAGGTGATATTACCGATTCATCTCTGCGTGCCATTCGGAATCTTATCTCTTCCGTCACATCAGAAACAGCACTCCTTAATTCAGCATCAGCAGTTTCATACACGCTAATGCCAGCATCAACTATCTCTTTATAAACACTGTTTTTTAACCTTCTTAACTCAGAGACATGGCATGACGGTATCATATTATACTATCAGATTATATCTATTTAAGATTAAAAACCAAATATTTATATAGTTTCACGTATAAATATGTTATAAATATAACAAAAGTTGTGAAAATATGAGAAAACTGGATGACCAGGAAGTCAGGATATTAAGGGAGTTAATAAGAGACCCCAGAATGAGTGACAACAAGATATCAAAAAAAACAGGCATATCTGTGATGACAGTGAACAGAAAAAGAAAGAAGCTGGAAAAAGAAAGACTGCTAAGGTATTATGCTTCTATAGACAAGGGAGAGTTCGGCCTGCACATCTTTAATGCAAAAAATGCTTACATAATTCTGTTCAAAATAGGCATAACCAGAGAGAAATATATGAAGGCCCTGGAAGAGGATCCCACATGGAGAATGCTGAACTCCAAGTTTATATCATTGGCCTATCTGGGAGACAAGGATGGCCATCTGGCATTGTTAATAATACTTGACGCACCCACAAGAGAGGATCTTGTTGAGGAATTCAATGGCAAAATCATACCATTCCTTAAAGAGAAACTGGGTGAAGACGCCATTGTAAATGTAATAACAATGTCTCTGGACAAACTGGTCAGGGTTCACCATAATTATATGCCGGCCATAAACATGGAAAACGGAAGGATAAAGAAGAAATGGCCTGACAACCTTATTTTTGTGAATGAAGTGTAATTTATTTCCCGTTTCACCAATATATTATTAAAAATGTATATCGTTGTTTTTCGGTTAGTAAGCCGAATTATGTCGCAAAGCCTAGATAGCTAAACGCTATCTAGTGGGAATTTAGGGATGAAGCCTACCCAACCCATAGCTTTTTATAACTTACTGATAATGAAATAATATTATATTAAATCATGCTCATATCATATAAACTAACGAAAATATTAGAGATTCCCTGTAATTTATCCAACAGATAAGTTGCAGTTAAATATAGTCCGAATGGACTGGCAGAGGCTGAAGGCCCCCAGGCTGTGTGCCCTATACAGCAAATTGAACCAAAATAAGGGCATTATACATCTGGAACCGGCCTGTTTTTAAAGTCAGCTCCAGCTATCCCGAACAGCACAAAAACAGCTGTTTTTGCCTGTCTCAGAATTGTCTTCTGACAGCAGATTTGTGTCTTGAGT
>CAYNRQ010000031.1:0-13221 GCA_964399875.1 uncultured archaeon | reverse complement strand
AGGGGAATGAGGACAAAAACACCAAGAATGTTACAAAATACCCACAAAATGTGGGAAAGATATTTAAACTTTGCGGTCTATAATAATTAATATAGTTATTTAAGTGGGAAATTTTGTGGGAGTGAGATTCACATGAGAAATTCCAATATTGTAAAGGTAGATCCCAAGGGCCGTATTTTAATACCAATACATATAAGAAAGTTCTTGAATGTAGACGATGGAACAGAGATAATAATAATACCGGACAATGAAAAGGCCCAGGCAAGGATTCTTCCTCTAATAAAGGAAAAAACAGCTGAGATAAGGTTCTTGATATCTGATATACCCGGCAGCCTGGCGACTATTGCAAGCATTCTTTCTAAAAACCATGTAAATATTATAATGAGCGAGAGCAGAACAGTGCTCAAGAAAAAGGTTGCTGAATGGGATGTTATTATAGATACTTCTGAAAGCGAAACAAGTCTGGACGAACTTAAGAACGAACTCTCACATTATAATATTATTAAAAGTGTAGAGGTCATTAAAAAATGAGATCGCAAAATACCGGCATAATCGAGGTCGTTAGACTTTCGAGGCCATCTGCAGACAGACCATCCAAAAAAAGGCCTTGGAACAGATCTAGACCTAAATTTAAACACAGATATCGACACATAACAACAAACAGCAATCAGGTTCTTCAATATCTGCCATACAATGAGCATTGTGCTGATGCTGTTTTAGAGCATCTGTCTGATGCAGGCATAGATATCACTATATTCCCCAAATCACCTGTAGACGGGACGCTTAAAAGAACAGTATACAGGGATAATAATCTTGTTCTTACAACAGAAAGCTGTGTAGAGGATATCCCAAAACGGATCCTAACTAATGGTCATGGATACAAAAGGGTTGAGGGCATAGTCTCAACAGAGTTCTTGTTAGAATTTCTTTATGACCATCCAGAACTTGGTTTTTCTGAGTTGTTTTATGATGAGAAAAGATACAGGGATCCCAGACATGTGACAGAGAAAGTTATGGAGCATGGTGAGATGGAGCTTAAAGGAAAGGACAAAACCCTTGTGTTAAGATACCTTCCTGTTGATAAAAAATATCTTGCAAGCTTTGTGTTTTTAAGGCCTGAAGAGGTTCCGGCAAGCGCTTATAAAGATGTAGCGAAAACCCTATTGCGCATGAATGAAAGCAGATTAAAAACATTTAGTGATGTTACCTCAAGCATAGTCTTCAGTGGAAGGAATATCCGCACAGAAGAGGTAACAAGAAACCTTGAGGGTAATATGAGATTCAGGGTGGATGAGCTAGAAAGAAACGATCCGCATGGTATTTATGTTGTGTATGGTTCAGATCTTTATCAAACGGGTGATTCAGCAAGAAAGTGCAGATTAAAAATAATGCAAAACTTTGGTGAACAACCACTGGTTTATGTTACTTTGAAAAATAGGCATGGTAATAAATATGTTTAATGTATTAGATCATAAGTTAGTTCCGAAGCATGAGATCCTTTCAAGCAAGGAAAAGAAAGACTTACTGGAAAAATTCGGCATTGGAAAGGAACAGCTGCCCTATATATTGGAATCGGATCCTGTTATAAAGGTCATCAAGGCCAAAAAGGGAGATGTTATTAAAATAACAAGAAAATCTCCAACAGCAGGAAAATCCATTTATTACAGGGTTGTTATTAAGGGATGACCCTCATCATGATCATTCAACATGCCCCTTTGCATCTGATAGATCAGGAGGCAGGAGATTTAGATGGGATATACAACCTTACTAGAGGCGTTTGAAAAAGAAAAAGGCTGGATTAACTTCCAGATAGAGTCTTTTAACAATTTTGTAACCTATGGGATGCAGAACATCATAGATGAGATAGATGTAATAAAACTCAATCCAGAGTTGGGAGACCTGAAATTAAAATTCGGGGAAGTAAAAATAGGAAGACCGACAATAAAGGAAGCTGATGGCTCCACAAGAAAGATCTACCCCAATGAGGCAAGGATAAGGAATCTAACATATTCTGCACCAATATGGATAAATATAACACCCATAGTCAATGGAATTCAAGAAAGGGCAGAAAATGTACACATAGGTAATCTCCCAATAATGGTCAAGTCAACACCCTGCTCTACATACGCCTTAACAAGACAGGAATTAATAACACATGGAGAAGACCCGGATGATCCTGGCGGTTATTTCATAATAAACGGGACAGAAAGAGTCTTGGTTCTTATAGAAGAGATAGCATCAAACAAACCAATCTTTGAAAAGGAAAAAGACGGATCCATATCTGTGAGAATTAACTCAGAAAAATCAGGATTCAAACAAAGACATCTTATAGAAAGAAAGCCTGATGGTGAGATAACGATATCCTTTGCTAACATAAGAAAACTGTCCATTATAACAGTACTAAAGGCTCTAGGCCTTGAAACAGACAAGAGCATATGTGATGCCATATCAGATAATCCAAGAATACTTAATGACCTTTACATAAACCTTTATCAAGAAGAAGCGGCTAACACGGATGAGGCCATAGAGCTTATAGGAAAAAAGATGAGGGTTGCAGAAGATTACAGAAAAGAAAGAGTGAAGCAGGTTCTTGACAGGTATCTACTTCCACACATAGGCCAAAAAGAAGATGACAGAATAGAAAAGGCAATGTTCCTGACAAAAATAATCAAGAAGATAACAGCCCTCTCTATGGATATGATACCCGAGGATGATATTGATCATTACAGTAATAAGAGATTATTGATGGCAGGTGAATTAATAGGACAGCTGTTCAGGTCCATACTTTTGGGAAGATGGGGATTGCTCGCGAAGATGAGTTATAACTACCAAAAGCTGATCAAAAGGGGTAAGCATCCATCCATCCAAGGCATAATAGAGGCAGATGCAGTAACAAAGCAGATTCTATCAAGCCTTGCAACAGGAAACTGGATTGGCGGAAGAACAGGCGTATCCCAGAGACTGGACAGGAGCTCTTACATTAAAACAATATCCCATCTTAGGAGCATAATCTCACCCCTTACATCAACACAGGAACACTTCAGGGCAAGGCAGATTCACCCAACAGAGTTTGGAAGACTGTGCCCTGCAGAAACACCTGAAGGTTCGAGTATAGGACTGAGAAAGCACATGGCATTGATAACAGAAATAACCCCTGGTTTGAGCATGAAGGAGAATGAGAAGATATTAAAATCCCTGGAGATATGATATGACACCAAGAAAAAAATTAAAAACAGCAAAGAGAGGACATAAGAAAACACCAAGAAAAGCAAAAGTAAAACAAAGCAGAATACTGGAAGTGCAAAAAATGCCCAGTGATGTTTACTTTAACGGCAAGTTCATATTTGAAGTTAATGATCCGATAAAGTTTGTAAACACTATAAGAAAAAAGAGAAGGCTAAATCTCATATCGAACCAGCTTAACATTGCTTATTATCCTGAATTCAAAGAGGTAAGAATTTCCACAGAAGAAGGAAGAGTAAGAAGACCATTAATAATAGTTGAGAACGGGAAATCAAAGCTAACACCAAATATTCTGAAAAGGATAAAAAAAGAAAAAATAGGGTTTAATTATTTATTGGAACACGGAATAATAGAATACCTGGATGCAAAAGAAGAAGAGAATGCATTCATTGCCCTTACAGAAAAGGATATAACCAAGGAGCATACACACATGGAAATAGACCCAATAACCATGCTGGGCATATCTGCTGCTGCAATACCATACCCAGAATACAACAGGGGTGACAGGATAAACTATGGTGCAAAAATGATAGGCCAGGCCATTGGTCTGCTTTCAACAAATTTCCTTATAAGAACTGACACCAAATTTAATGTGCTTGCTTATGCACAATCCCCGCTTATTGAAACAAAGATAAGCAAAATTCTGAGAGAATATCCAGAGGGACAGAATATAGTCCTTGCTATAATGTGTTATGATGGTTATAATCTTAATGACGCTATTGTGATGAATAAGTCCTCTATAGAAAGAGGACTATTCAGATCAATCTATTTCAGGACATATGAAACAATTAAAAAACGTTACTGGGGCGGACAAGAAGATGAAATAAGAATACCCGAACTAGGAATAAAGGGTCACAGGGGCGAAGACGCCTACAAGGACCTGGCTGAGGATGGTATTATCAATCCTGAAACAAGAGTGCAATCAGACTCTGTTCTGGTGGGGAAGGTTTCACCTTTGAGGTTCCTTTCAGGTGAAGAATTCATAAGTGATATAGAGAATAAGAGAGAAGCCTCTGTTGTAGTCAGGCACGGAGAAAAAGGAATAGTTGACTCTGTTTTGATATCAGAAACAACTGATGCTGATCAGCTAATTAAGGTCAGGATAAGGGACCAGAGAATACCCGAACTTGGCGACAAATTTGCATCAAGGCATGGCCAGAAGGGCGTTGTTAGCCTTTTGGTTCCACATGAAGATATGCCATTCACATCAAATGGTGTGATTCCTGACATAATATTCAATCCTCATGCAATACCAAGCAGAATGACAATAGGCCAGTTATTGGAATTGCTGGCAGGTAAAACAGGAGCCCTGGCAGGAGAAAAATTCAACGCATCGGCCTTCGATCACATGAAAGAGAAGGAAATAAGAAATATAATGAAAAAAATGGGATTCAGGGATGATGGAAAACAAACACTTTATGATGGAAAGACAGGAAAGAAGTATGATGTGTTAATCTTTACAGGCATTTCCTATTACATGAAACTCGACCACATGGTTTCTGATAAGATTCATGCCAGATCAAGGGGACCTGTTACTCTGCTTACAAAACAACCAACAGAAGGAAGGGCCAAGAGGGGTGGTTTGAGGATAGGGGAGATGGAGCAGCAGTGCCTGGTAGGGCATGGTGCTGCCTTAACGCTTAAGGAAAGGTTTGACTCTGACAGAGCAATGATACCTATTTGCAATAAATGCGGTTTGATTGCTATATATGATGTTGCTAAGGACAAGACATACTGCGGCATCTGCAAGGAAAGTGATGTTGTATGGATAGAGACAGCTTACGCTTTCAAGCTGGCTCTTGACGAACTAAAGTCCATGTGCATATATCCTAAAATAATAACAAAGGAGAGATAGCTGACGACTTATATGGATTGTATAGTCGTCTTGAAAGGGAGCATATATTCAAAGGTAATGGAGGTAGAAAATGACACTGACATCAAAGATAGGGGCTATGGAATTCAGTATTTTATCACCTGAATTAATAAAAAACCTAGCCAGGGTTAGAGTTGTTGTTTCAGACCTTTACGATGCAGACGGCTACCCCGTAGAAGGGGGTGTAATGGACCCACGACTTGGTGTGATAGACCCAGGGCTTCATTGCAGAACATGTGGCGGGGGCATAGGTGATTGTCCCGGGCACTTTGGATACCTTGAACTGGCAAAACCAGTAATAAATGTCCTGTATACGAAGATAATCTATTATTTGCTTAAGCTTGAATGCAGAAAATGCAACAGACTCATGATTGAAGACAAAGGAGAGGTCTTGGAGAGAATAAATCTAATAGCGCCACAAAAATGCCCACACTGCAAAGCAAAACAGAAGAAGATAACCTTTCTAAAACCATACACATTCTATGAGGGCAAGAGAGAGCTTACGCCGGTAGAAATAAGGGAAAGATTTGAAAACATCCCAACAAAGGATCTAAGAAAGATAGATTTTAACGGCGGAAGGCCTGAATGGTTAATACTAACACTCTTCCCAATACCACCAGTCACAATGAGACCCTCTATCACCCTAGAAGGAGGCGAAAGATCAGAAGATGACCTTACACATAAACTGGTGGATATAGTAAGGATCAACCAAAGCCTAAAAGAGAATATAGATATAGGCGCACCTGAATTTATAATAAATGATTTATGGGAGCTTATTCAGTATCATGTTTCAACGTATTTTGATAATGAGCTTACAGGAACACCTTTAGCAAGGCACAGGTCTGGTAGAGCTTTAAAAGGCCTTGTGCAAAGGCTCAAGGCAAAGGAAGGAAGGATAAGGGGTAATCTCTTAGGCAAGAGGGTGAACTTCTCTGCAAGAACCGTTATTTCACCCGATCCAAGGATATCTATAAACGAGGTGGGCGTGCCGTTTATAGTTGCCAAGGAATTAACACTGCCTGTCTATGTTACCAAACTAAACATAAAATATGTAAAGGATCTGCTTAAGAATGACAGAGTAAACTATGTTATAAGGCCAGATGGGAGGAGAATAAAGGTTACAAAAGAGAACAAAAGGGAAATAATCAGTAACATAACAAATGACTGGGCTGTTGACAGGCAGCTGGAGGATGGCGACATAGTGTTATTTAACAGACAACCTTCTCTGCATAGAATAAGTATGATGGTCCACAGGGTCAGGGTGATGCCCTACAGGACATTCAGAATAGCTCCACAGGTATGTCCGCCATACAACGCAGATTTCGACGGTGATGAGATGAATCTGCATGTCCCGCAAACAGACGAGGCAAGGTGCGAGGCGTCGATGTTAATGGAGGTTCAAAATAATATAATCTCTCCTAAATTCGGAGGTCCTATAATAGGCTTGGACCTGGACCAGATATCTGGTGTTTATCTATTGACAAAGAAAGGAACTGTTTTAACCAG
Source organism: uncultured archaeon (assembly GCA_964399875.1). Classification (GTDB taxonomy): domain Archaea; phylum Aenigmatarchaeota; class Aenigmatarchaeia; order QMZP01; family QMZP01; genus CAYNRQ01. Next base: position 6,599 of record CAYNRQ010000031.1, on the reverse strand, counting down.
AGAGGAGGTGGCCCACATGTTGGCAGATGCAACTATTGATATAGATCTGCCTGAGGGAAAGGAGAAGTTTACTGGTAAGGAAGTGTTCAGCCTTTTGTTACCACCACAACTCAACCATGAGTTCAAGTCAAACTGCTGCAAAAAATGTGACCAATGCCTGAAAGAAAAATGCAAATATGACGCCTATGTGATTATCGAAAACGGAAAGCTTAAAACAGGAACCATAGACAAGACAGGTGTTGGTGCAGAGAAGGGAAGGATCATAAATAAACTTGAAAGATTCCCTGACAAAAACATAGTAAAGAACTTCATAGATTACTGCGGAAGGCTAGGAATCTCTTTCCTCATGAGAAGAGGGTTTTCTTTAGGTATATCTGATCTTGATTTAGCACCAGATGTGCAAAAAAGCATCCTTGAGGAGATAGAGAATGCCCAGAAAGAGTCCAATGAACTGATTGAAAAACATAAAAGAAAAGAGATAAGGATTCTGCCCGGAATGACAGCCGAGGATTCCTTAGAGGCACAGATACTGAATGTTCTGGCTTCAGGTGTTAGCAAGGTTAGTGACATTATAAATGAAAACATTTCAGACAATGACATCGTGACCATGTTCACATCAGGATCAAAGGGTTCTATAATTAATACAACACAGATGGCAGCTGTTGTTGGCCAGGAAACTATACTGGGTAAAAGAATAAAAAGAGGTTATATTAACAGAACACTGCCTCATATCAGGCCGTTTGATCTTTCTCCAAGATCACACGGATTTGTTGCAAGGGGATTCAAGCAGGGGTTAACACCTTTTGAGTTGTTCTGGAATATAATGAATGGCCGTGAGGGTCTGATGGATAAATCCCTTAGAACAAGGAAATCAGGATACATGCAAAGAAGGCTTGTAAATGCCTTGCAGGATTTAAAAACAAAACACGATCTTACAATAAGGAATTCTGCAGGTCAAATAATACAGTTTTTTGCAGGAGATGACGGTATAGATCCTGCAAAATCAGACTGGGGAGAACTTAAATGGAAAGGAGGCGAGGAATGAGAACTGACTGCTAAACCAAGCAATCTCTGTGTGGAGAGCAGATCAGTCCTCAACAGAATACGCGGAGGTGTTGAATGGAACTGCCAGATAAAATAAAAAAAGAAATTAAGGAATATATAGAAAAAAACAGGATATCTGAAGCAAAGGCAACCAAACTAATGGAAACAGCCAAAGAGCTATACAATAAATCCATTTATGATCCAGAGGAGCCTGTTGGTGTAGTGACAGCGCAATCATTATCCGAGCCCGCCACCCAGATGACAATGAGAACATACCATTTCGCAGGAACTGCTGGTATACAGGTAACTTTAGGTCTGCCCAGGATGCTTGAGATATTTGATGCAAGAAAAGAACCAAGAACACCTGCAATGATGGTCTATATAAAGAAGGATTACCAGGATCTAGAAAAAGTCAAGAAAATAGCTGAGAATATAAAAGAGATTAAACTTAAGGATGCGGTGATATCAGACGTTATTGATCTAACAGAGCTACAGATAAAATGCAAGCTCGATCTCAACAAATTAAAGAATATCGGAGTAGATCCACAAAAAATAGCAAAGATCATAAAGCTAAGAAATGTTGACGTGAAACTGGATGGCGACATCCTAATAGTCAGTTCCAAAAAAGAAGACGTTAAAAATTTGAGAAAACTGAAATATAATCTTATGGAAACACATGTAAAAGGCATCAAAGGAATATCCCAGGTTGTTGTAACAAAGGAATATGGCGAATGGATAATCAACACACTTGGTTCCAATCTAAAAAAGGTTTTTGAGATCGAGGGTGTTGACAAATCAAGAACAACATGCAATAATATTTTTGAGATTTATAATCTGCTTGGCATAGAGGCCGCCAGGAATGTTATAATAAAGCAGGCCAAATATACAATGGAAGAGCAAGGTCTGGGTATTGATATAAGATATATAATGTTGCTTGCTGATCTTATGACTATTAATGGGGAGATAAGAGCAATAGGAAGATACGGCATTGCAGGCCAAAAGGCGTCTGTTCTTGTAAGAGCAAGTTTTGAGGAAACAAAAAAACATTTAACCGCAGCAGCTATTAAAGGAGAAAAGGATCTATTAAGAGGAACAGTAGAAAACATAATGATGGATCAGGTGGCGCCAATAGGAACAGGTTCATTTGAATTAATAGGCAAGATTCCAGAAACGAGGGGAAGAAAAAAGAAGCCCGCCAAGAAAAAGAAATAGAGACTTTTATATATATATTAGTTAATTTTATCATTATTAACAAGTTAATGATGATTAACATGCCTGAAAAAACAATTGAAATTCCTGATGGTGTAGAAGCGAGATTTGAAAAGAATTCCTTAATTGTCAGAGGACCCAAAGGAGAACTTCAAAGAATTTTCAAAAGCCCATGGATAAAAAAAGAAATCAAAGAAAATACGATAATATTCAGTTCCGGAAGTGAAAGAAGAAAGACATGTGCATTGTTAGGAACATGGGCATCGCATGCTAGAAACATGATAATTGGTGTAACAAGGGGCTGGGAGGCAAAACTAAAAACTGTATATTCACATTTTCCTGTAAAAATAAACATTGAGGGAGATAAGGTTATTATTCAGAATTTCATGGGTGAAAGAAAACCAAGGGTTTCAAGCATAGTCGGTGATACCAAAGTCAATATAGGAAAGGACGAAATAGTCATTACAGGAACCAACAAAGAGGATGTTGGCCAAACAGCTGCTAACATAGAGCTTGTTACCAAAGTATCCGGATATGACAGAAGGGTTTTTCAGGACGGATGCCACTTAATCCAAAAATGCTCACCTGTTGACGAGGAAAAGGGTGAATAGATGGAGATTAAAACATTGCTCAAACTGAGAAGAAAATTAAAAAAGAAGAAGCCTGAATTCAAGAGGCAGGAATACTTTAAGCACAAAAAACTCAAGAAAAAATGGAGAAAGCCAAGGGGAAGGCATTCAAAGTTCAGAAAGGGCGAAAAGGCAAGAGGGAAAAAGCCAAGCCCTGGTTATAGTTCTCCCAAGGCAGTAAGAGGCCTTAGCAGAGAGGGCTTTAAAAGAATTATGGTGGCAAACCAAAAAGATCTAGAAAAGATAAAAAAACCAAAAGAGGAAATAGCTGTGATAAAATCAGGCGTAGGAAAGAAAAAGAGACTTGAAATCGCAAAAAAAGCCAAAGAAATGAAGATAAAGATTGCAAATATATGATTCTGGTTAATTATATATAAGAATTAACTCACCTGTTGAATGGAATGAATTCAAATATTTAAAGGTATGGGTCCCTAATTATAAGTAGCATGTTCAAGAACAGATGCCCTTTATGCGGAACGCAGGGTAAGACCTGGCACAAAGAACCCGAGGTTTTTATTTGCCCCAACTGCTCTACATTGTATTCCAGGTTTGGCCTTGTAATGGAATCAGAAAAAGAATTTCCGGAGATGTGGAACTAAACTATTTTAAGTGAAATTTCCAAAATTATTCGTCATTTGACTCTGCATATAACTAAACATCTGCATGGATATATCCCAGAGAGGACCTTCACAACCCATTCCCATAATTATTGCCAATGCTTCTCCAAAACTATCTGGGCTATTTTTTGGCATTTTGCATGTCATATCAGATCCTTTCATCTGCGTTAATATATCCATAATCTGAGGATCCACACCCGTTTGCGGTACAGTGAAATCCTCTACTTTTATATAAACAAGACATTTGCCATCTTCTTCACCTTTTATTTCACCATAAATAGTACTGTTTCCAGAGTATCCAGCCACGCCTGATTCTTGGATAGTTATTATTTTTGCCAGGCTGCAGTCTTTCATAGCTTCTAAAAAGCATGTCTGATTATTTCCGCAATCTGTAATACCTCCCCCACCTGCTGGTAAGAAAGGTAACAGATCCAAAAACCAAAGAATAGCGAACACCCCCACAGCTATCCCAACAATGACTATACCAATTAATAACCTGTTTGATCCTTCTGATACTGTCGGTTGCTGTGGCGTCCCGGAATCACCAGCATTGACCTGAGAATCGGGGGGTGGCGGGGCTGGTGGAGAACGTAAAACCGCAATAGAATCTTCAATATCAGCAGGATTATAACCCTGTTGTATCAATGCAATCCTTAAAGAATCAATCTGATAACCTCTCCTCAGACCTTCTCTAATATAATCAATCAGGACTTGATTTGCTGGCATTATATCTAATAAATTATTGAATTTGTTTCTTAATAAATTAAAATCTGAATAGAAACTTTTTCAGATCTATTTTATTTTTCTTTATTTCTATACCCTCTTTTTTTAATAATCTTTTTTTCTTTTCTATTCCCTTGCTGAATCCACCCAAACTTCCATCGCTGTTTATTACTCTGTGACAAGGTACACGCTGAAATGTCTGATTTTTGCAGTCAGACGAACCGTATGGTTTTTTGTTGTTATGCAAGGAATTTCCAACCGCTCTGTAGGCCTTTGTGTCCAGTTTCTCTGCCAGTATTTTATAAGTAGTGACCCTGCCTTTGGGTATTTCCTTTGTTAATTCCAGAACCCTTTCTGAGAAATTCATATTACTCTTCAAGTCTTGTTGTCACAAGAGGTTTATCCATTACAATTATAGTGTGTTCTTTTTGTGCAATCTTTTTACCTTCTGTCTCTTTTAAAACAGGATATGTTTCCAAGGCCCCAGCCATTTCCAACTGTCTTAATGCCAAAGAAACTTTAACAGGCGAGATTTCTTTATACAGCCATCTCTTTGCAAAAGGAAGTTCATGATATTTTGTTTTTGCCAATTCCAGAATCTTTCTTGCTTCTGTAAGCCTTACAGGTCTTGGCATAAGATATCTGTAAATCTCAGTAACACCAGACTCTTTAACAAAACCATTCGTTTCTGTTATAAATGGTTCCAAAGCTATAACATCCCCTTCCTTGAATGCATACTCTAAATTATTTTCTACATTTGGAATTGAAGGATTGCCATGAAAAACATATTTGTCGAGTGTGTGACCAGTGAGATTTACAATTAATCCGCATCCCTGATCTTTAACTGTCTGTTCAATTGTTTTTCCTATTTCAGATATTTTTACACCAGGTTTTATTATTTTCAGAACATTTTCAAAAATTTTTTCTCCACATTTTATTAACGGATTTTTTTCTGAAGAATATGTAAATGCCATGTCACCTATGTAACCATCAACATGAACTCCTATATCAATCTTAACTAAATCCCCTGGATTTATTTCTTTTGCATCATTAAATACCGGAGTATAATGTGCAGCAACATCATTAATTGATATATTAACAGGAAAAGCGGGCCTGCCTCCCTTCTTTATGATCAGATCTTCTATCTTATTTGCCAAATCAAAAATTTTAATTCCAGGTTCCAATTCCCTTTCAATCTTCTTTTTTACTTCTGCTGCAATCTTCCCAGCTTTTTTATATTTTTCTAAAATTTCCTTTTCCATTTTAATCAAATATATTTATTGAACGTTAAAGGTTATATTTGATATTTTCCTCCTCATCAGCCATTTGTTTTCTCCTATTGGTTGGCAATCATAACCTTCGTTGCTGAGTTCAATAAGTTCTTTTTCAGTTGTTACTATTTTGCTTTCAAATTGGTTGCTCATAGATTTTGCTTTTAACTCTTCTTTTATTACTTCTTTTACAAGGTTCTTTAAATCTTCTCTCTTAATAAAATTATCTATCTTTTTGTCCATCTCTTTGATTTTGTCTATTATGTCCTTCATCTGTTTTGGATCAAACACAGGTTTCTTCCCGTTAATAGGATTGAGGTATTGCTGCCTTTCTCCGTAGATTTTTCTTAACTCTTCAATTCTCCTAAACCAATAAACTCTGTCAACATCTGGAATTTTATGGCAAATGAAGAAATTAATTATTTTGTCTTCAACTCCATGATTAGTTAATTGAGTTATGAAGAATTTTCTTAATCCATGGGTTCTCATCACTCCGTATTTGTTGTCTCCGTTAAGGCCTGCTTTTTTTGCTGCTCTCTTTATTGTTTCATTAAATCTAAGAGACGTTATCGGTTTCATTCCTCTGTTTGTTCTTCCAACGAACAAAGGGCTGTCTGCTGTGATTTTTTCTCCGTTTTCTTCTCTCCACTTAAGGTATTGCTTCAGCATATCAACTCCGTCTGAAGCTAAGAAGGTTATTCTTTCTTTTATCGTTTCCCTGTCTTTCTTCGGCAAGAATTTGATAGCTAATGGAACATTTCCTAATTCAAGCTCTCTCTGAATGTCGCCAACTTTTAATTCAAGAGCGTCTGAAACTCTCATTCCTGTTTGGGCAATAAATATTATCCTGAATTTCTCTTCAAGGCTGACTACGTCAAGCATCTTTTTCACTTCTTCCAATGTAGGCACCAAGTCTTTTCTCTTAGATACGTGGCTGTCAGAATAATTCCTTACATTAATCATTCCAGCTTTTCCAAGCACAGAAGAGAAGAAACCTCTCACTGCTCCATCCCAAGCGTTTATGCTCTTAGGAGCATAGCCTTCTTTTTCAAGAGTGTGGGACATAAGTAATTTCTACTTAAGCCAACCAAGTAAGATTATGCCAA
>CAYNRQ010000030.1:0-13332 GCA_964399875.1 uncultured archaeon | reverse complement strand
ACAAACACCAAGGCACGCATATCTGCACCGGATACATCGCGATGTTATTTGCTCTTTGTAAAATCATGCAGATAGCTCTGGCCGGTATCACACCCTTTTTGTATTTTCTCAAAAAGCTTTTCATTTTTCTTTGCATCAACCAAGAAACTGCCTGCTATTATGTTTCTTCCTATTATGACAGGAAATGTCATATGTGATCTGTCCTGAAGATTCGCATAGCCCTCAAAAACCTTTCCCTTTATCTTTATCTTTGCCATGACAACAGGCCTTCTGATAATTGTCTTAAAGGAAGGATTCTTTATCCTTGTGGTTTTAACAACAGGTCCTAGTTTGGCTTTAGATGCCAGTCTGATATCTATGGAAGTCAGCCTGGCGCCGGTATCAAATAATGCATATGTTTCTATCTCTTTTTCACCCATTATCTTTACCTTCTCTATTAAACCAACAACCTTCTTTTTAGCCTTTGCCATACAATTAACACCTATATTATTATTGTTGTTCACTAAATTAAAACTATGCACGTCAAACACAAATTAATAAAACCAAACACCATGCAATCAAGGGTTTACCAGGAAACCATTCTAGGTCAGGCCATAGATAAAAATCTGCTCTGTGTATTACCAACAGGCCTGGGAAAGACACCCATAGCAGTACTTCTTGCAGCCCACAGACTGGAAAAATACCCTGATTCAAAGATTCTTGTTTTGGCTCCTACAAAGCCCCTTACAAACCAGAACTGCAACATGTTCAAAAAGTTTCTTGAAATAAACCAGGAGGAGTTTCAGGTTATAACAGGCATAATAAAACCAAAAGAAAGAGAAGAGCTATACAAGAAAAAGAAACTCATTTTTGCCACACCCCAGACAATAGCCAATGATTATAAAGCAGGAAGAATATCACTCAAGAATTTCTCTTTGCTCGTGACAGACGAGGCCCACCATTCCATTGGCAAATACTCCTATCCTTACGTAACAAAACGCTATCTAAAAGAGGCAGAGAATCCGAGAGTCCTAGGTTTAACAGCTTCACCAGGTGCAACACATGAAAAAATCAAGGAGATATGTAACAGTCTTGGAATACAGGCAGTGGAAATAAGAACAGAAAGGGATGCTGATGTCGTACCGTATGTAAAGGAAAAGGAGATAGAATGGGTATATGTTGATCTGCCGGAAAGCTTCAAGAAGATAAAGCAACTCCTTGAGGAGATATACAGAAAAAAGGTCCAGGGCCTTATAAAATGGAGACTGATACACAAAAAAAGGGCCTCAAAAAAGCAGCTTCTTGAGTTGCAGAAAAGCCTTATTAAAGAGGTTGGGAGAGGCAACAGAAAGGCCTTTGCGCCGATGATGCTGGTGGTACAGGCAATAAAGCTTGAACACGCACTCGGTTTACTGGAAACCCAGGGTTTAAATGTTCTTAACAAGTACTGGAAAAAACTAATGGCTGAAACATCCAAAGTAACACAGAGGTTAATCAAAAACAGGAATGTTTCACAGGCCATATTCCTTACGAATGATCTGCTAAAATCTGATTGCAGACATCCAAAGATGGGAAAGCTCTGTTCAATTGTTGAGCGGCAATTGAATGAAAAACAGGATTCCAAGATAATAATATTTGCAAACTTCAGGGAATCTGTAAAGGAAATAGTGAATGTTCTGAAGAGAATAGATAATGTAAAACCAATTGAATTTGTCGGGCAGAGAATGGGCATAACACAAAAGGAGCAGATAAAAAGGCTTGAGGAGTTCAGGAGCGGTTCTTATAACGTTCTTGTATGCACATCCATAGGAGAGGAAGGCCTGGATATCCCATCAATGGACATTGCCATATTTTATGAACCTGTCCCTTCAGAGATAAGATCCATACAGCGCAGAGGAAGGGTAGGAAGACAGAAGATAGGAAAGATAGTTGTTCTGATAGCAAGGGAAACAAGGGATGAGGCCTACAAATGGAGCGCTTATTATAAGGAGAAAAAAATGAGAAAAACCCTCTATGGCCTGAAGAAAGAATTTAAAGAAGAAAAAAACAAAAAAATACAGGAAAATAAGCAAAAAAACCTGAAGGAGTTCTAACACCATTTTGACGATTTTGCACTCGACAAACACAATATATATACTCGAGTAGCGAAATCTTTATAAAGGGATAAGCTTATATTATATTATTTGTGAAAATTTTCACTGAAAAGGGGTAAAAAACAAAAATAAGGATAATATGATAGAGGAAAAATCCAGCAGGGGAATAGTGGCAAAAAAGAAACCCAAGACAGCTCCAAAATGTCCTGAATGCAGATCCGGGGATATAAGGTATGATAATATTAGAGGAGAAACCGTGTGTGAAAGCTGCGGTGCTGTTATAAACGAATCCATGATAGATCTGACCCAGGAATGGAGGGCATTTGATGAGGAACAGAGAGGAAGAAGGGTAAGAACAGGTGCTGTTTTAACACCAACCAAACATGATCAGGGAATAACCACAGAGATCGGAAAGGGAAGGGGAGAACTCTTCAAGGTCGCTTCTAAAAAAAGAGCACAGTACTACAGACTAACTAAATGGCACAAGAGACTTATAAAATCAAAGGATAGAAATCTTAGTTTTGCATTCTCTGAACTGCAGAGACTGATTTCATACTTGCATCTTTCAAGGGCTGTTCATGAAAAGGTTGCCAAATTGTACCAGCAGGCCGTGGAAAAGGGCCTTGTTAGGGGAAGATCAACAGAATCTATAATAGCCGCTTTACTTTATACTACTTGTAGAGAAGATGGGGCCCCTAGGACCCTCGATGAAATCTCTAGAGCATCTGGTATAAATAAAAAGGATATAGGAAAGACCTACAGATATATAGCAAGGAAACTCAGGATAAGGATTTTGCCAGCAAAGGCCCAGGATTACGTTCCAAGGTTTGGCTCTTTGCTTAACCTCTCAGAAAAGGTTCAGGTAAATGCAGTGGATGTTCTTGATGATGCAGCAAAATATGATGTTACATCAGGCAAGGGACCAATAGGTGTTGCAGCTGCAGCCCTGTATATAGCAGCTGTTCTTAACGGGGAAAAGAAAACACAGAGAGAGGTTGCAGACATAATCGGTGTAACAGAGGTTACAATAAGAAACAGATACAAGGAAATGGTGGAAAAGCTTGGAATAAAGGAAGAAGTGGAAGAGAAGGTAAAGGAAGAAGAGGAGCCAGCAAAAACCAGACCACTCCCCAAAAAGGTGTTCAAGAAAGAAAACCCAAAAAAGCCCCAAAAAAGCCCCAAAAAGAAAAAACCAAAGAAAATAAAAAGCCCAGCAAAAAAAACCAAAAAGAAAACCCAAAAAAGCCCCAAAAAGAAAAAACCAAAGAAAATAAAAAGCCCAGCAAAAAAAACCAAAAGGGCAACACGAAGAAAGAAAAGATAAGCTATTTCTTAATTTCTTTTAGAAGTTCGTTTAATTTTGATTGTCTGCCGCTTATAACCATTATATCACCGGCCTCTATTCTGTCCTCTGGTTTGGGCTGATAAGACCAGCTGTCCTCTCTTTTAAGTCCTACAACAGTGACTTCACCCTTTGTTATCTCTTTGATTGTTTTGCCCACAATCTTGCTCTTTTTGCTTACATTTATATAATCCACTGTGTAGGCTGCGGCTTTAAGGGCCTCGCTTATTATGGGATGCGGTTTTATACCCCTTAAAATACTGTCAGTCAATTCCCCCACAGCATTTGATATGGCCTCTACAGAAGAAGCAACCCTTATAACAGATGTTAAACCAAGGGCCTCTGAAACGTTTGTTGCAGCCACCATGCAAAGGGTCTCTATCTCATACTGCTTTATATTAAGTTCCTCTTCAAGCTCCTTTACCTTTTCTGCAAGCTTTTTATCCTGCAGTAAAAGAGCAGAAAAACCAAGGTCTATTGCCAGACTGGTAAGATTCTTCATCTCAACTATAAGGTCTATAACGTTCCTTTTTTTATCCAGTATGTCTTTTATTATTTCCTTCCTTTCCTCTTTCTCGCCTTTCTCTTTTTTTGATTTCATTTCTTAACACCTTGTTTTAATTATATTTTTTTTGGCTTAAATACCTTATATGAATAGACTTACCATTAAAAACAAAAAGAATATACCCACAAAATCCCCTATGCTTGTCAGCATAGGTATAACCCAGTTATCAGGGTCTATGCCCCTGCCAAATGACACATAGCTGAATATAACAGAGAGAAATGACAACAAAACAACACTGCTTAATCCTGCTATAAGTACTGCCAGAGCAAAGAATATAAAGCTGGTTTCAAGACCAAAAAACATATTGAAAAGACCAGCTATTATCCCTGTTACCATGAAGGATATCACAGCGCTTATGTATATGGAAATAAGATTTCTTTCCAGTGTTTTTGTTTTGTGCAGCTTTGGATGCACCAGACCAAGGTGAAGAGCAGAGCTCAGTCTTGAGGAAAGCACAGAGGTTAGGCTGCCGCTTGTGTTTATGAATGATGGCATAATAATGATTATTCCAGGCAAAGCCAGAAACATGTCCAGATTCCTGTTCATAATAAAACCAGCAAATATACTTATAATAGCCGCCATTGTTAGAACAGGCATGCTCTCCTTCAGTATTTTTCTTAATCTGTATATCATATCAATCCCACCCCCAAAACAAATTTAACAGTTAGCAGCAAGCAGAGAATAGTTACTATATCTCCCAGACTTGAAATAGTGGGCGTTGTTATATCATCAGGATCAAGACCTTTTCTATAGCTTATCTCTGAAACACCTATAGCAATAAAAGTGATTACAACACCAGAGGAGAAACCTGCAATAACAGATATCAATATAAAAGCAGTAAAGGTGATACAGAAACTGCCTGTTAAAAAACACGCTAACCATGCAATAATACCCAATAAAAACGACATGAAAAAGCTAAGGATAAGTGAAGAGTATATGTTGGTTTTCAGTACCTTTGTGATCCTGAGCGGCCTTATATAACCAAGATGCAGGGCAGAGCCCATCCTTGCACCAAATGCAGAGCCAATGTTCCCTCTCATATCAAGCAGGGGTGGTATTAAAATAACAAGACCAGGCAGTGTTTTCATTTCATTGGACATGCCTGTTAGAATACCACCAGCCAAGAGTTCAAGAACAGCATAAACTGTTATTATTGGCGCAGTTTCTTTAACTATCCTACTAATTGATTTTGCAATTACCATATTAATTATTTGCTATTCCCAGATAAATATGATGTTGCTTTCACGAATCAACAGCAGATCTTGGCGAGGCAACATCTGTTGAATCAAATCCGTATCCACCTTTAATTTGAAATAAAGGTTGATTCAGCAAACTCCAATTTCAGTTGATGCTCACCCTGGATATGCTGATATTCTAGATTTATACTGCAAAGGAGTTTAATACATAATTAATATTTAATAGGGTCCCACCAATATAATAATTATTGCACTACAAATTGCGCACTGCATATCGAAAATAGGATTTTTATGGTTTACAAGATATACAAAAAGGTGAGAGGCAAAAAAGTCGGGCCGTATTATTATAAAGCTATAAGAACCAAGCACGGAAAAGTAAAGGCTATTTATTTGGGCAAAACAAAAAAAGAGGCTTTGAGAAAAGAAAAAGAGTTGTCAGAAACTAGAAAGATTCACATGCTAAAGGAAAAACCAAAAATACCTTATAAAAAGATTCTTCCAATCCCTGTTCTCATAATCTTATTTATTTCCCTTTTGTTTTTTATTCCACATGCCCCGAAAGGCATTCAGCCGTCCGCAATGCCTAATGCAACTATTGTAACGAATGCTGATGTAAGTTTTAGCGGAGAAAAAGAGGTTATATTCTATAAAAACAAATTCTCAAACAACACGAATATAATTCTGAACTCAAGGTCTTTGCACTGGTGCTCTTGGTATCCGGATGGCTCAGGAAATGAGGATCTAAAGAACTGCAGGGTTAACATAGAGGTGGAGGACAGAAATATAAAAAAAACAGTAACAAGCAATTATACTATTTATTTCAGGGGGCTTGAGAAATACAGGCCTGAGTATTATTACTCGGATGAATACGAGATATATTATGAAAGAATTAATGATTCAACCTATTATGAAAGAAAGAAATGGCTGAATTACATACCCATTAGCAGCATCCATTCTATTGACACATCAAAACCCTTCTCCATCATGGCCGAATTCAACATGCCAAGATACGAGAGAGAGCATTTTGATGCAGAGATAAAACTCCAGGGGGTTTCCCTTACTATAGACCCTAATATTACTGCCTGTGGATACCTTACCCAGGCTGATTCCATATATACCCAGAATCAGAATATAGTAGATAACACATTAACAGATAGTTGCATAATCATCTACAATGAGAACATAACATTCAATGGGAACGGGTTTTCTATAAGCAGCACACAGGCTGTTTCCGGAGTTTATTCCAACAAGACAAACACAACAATTATAAACTGTAATATAAGCATGTCAACATCCTCGGGGGGAATCGGGATAGAACTTGACAATGCTGATAACTCCTATATATATAATAATACCTTGCATGACCAGTTCTATGGTTTATTCCTGTCCGGTACAGACAATACAAAAATAGAGAACAATACAGCAAGATCCAATAACTGGGACGGAATATATCTTTCAAGCAGTTCAGGCAATAATTTAACAAACAACAAGGCCATGGATAATAACAACTATGGAATCTATCTTGACACAAGCTCAAACAACACCATTGCAAACAACAACATAAGCTACAACCTCGATTACAACAGCTCCGGATTAGTACTTGAATCATACTCTAACAATAATGTTCTTGCAAACAACATCATAAACAGCAACACAGAATATGGAATCTATCTTGACACAAGCTCAAACAACACCATTGCAAACAACACCATTGCAAACTGCACAACAATCTACGGGTGTCTTTATATCAATGGTGCAGACAACAACACAATCTCAGGAGGAATTATAAACTCAACCGGGAATGCAAATTACGGAGCTTATATAGATTCAGGTTCTGAAAACAATGTGATAGATTCTGTAACATTTTATCAATCCACAAATGCAGATGTTTACGTGGCTGGCTCTAACACAAGTATAAACGGAACATTTAATTCCAACATCGGAATAGAGATGGGAGGAGCAAACAAGAAACTAAGCATGTATGGAAATTCTAGTTTTGCAGGATATGGAATCAATATAATCGCCAACAACACTATAATTGATCTCTCAGACCACAGCATAACAGGAGACGACACAGGAACAGACTATGGAATATACTCAGATTCATACAACAACACAACCATAATAAACGGATATATATACGATTTCACCTATGGAATCTACCTATTAAACAGCAAAAACAACAATATAACCAACATAGTGTCAAGCTCAAACAGCAGAGGAATAAACATAGAATCGAGCTCAGAAAATACCCTGTCCCAATTAACAACAAATTCGAACGTGCACGGGTTATACCTTACCTCAAGCTCCAGCAATAACATCACAGGTATAAAATCAAGCTCAAACATCAACTATGGGATATTCCTTTTCTCAAGCCAGAGCAACAACCTAACATCCATAACATCTTATTCAAACGGCTATGGAATCTACATATCCTCAAGCCCTGATAACAATTTAACAGATGGAAACCTTTCTGAAAACACAAACGATGATGTCTATCTCACCAGCTCAACAAACATAATATTCCTTAATGCAACCTACAGCCTGCAGAACGAATCAGTCCTGTCAAATTCACAGTTAACAAGAAAATGGTACTTCAGGGCTTATGTGAACGATACAAATGGAAATCCTGTTTCTGATGCAAACGTTTCTGCTTACAACATCACCAGCTCTTTGGTTGAAAACCTCATAACAAACTCAACGGGATGGACAGCCCTGGGTGAATTAATAGATTATACAAGCAACGGAACAAGAAGCATTTACTCCAATTATACAGTTTATGTCAAAAACAACAATTACCCTGATGCCATTCACACATATAATGTCACAGTAAACCAGAACAGCCTGCAATATGTTTTAACCATGGGGGACATTGACATATGTTACACCCTGAGTACTCCGGGAACATATACCATACGAAGCAACATATCAACAGATTCAACATGTTTCAACATACAAACAAACAACGTAACCCTTGATCTCTCAGACCACAGCATAACAGGAGACGACACAGGAACAGACTATGGAATATACTCAGATTCATACAACAACACAACCATAATAAACGGATATATATACGATTTCACCTATGGAATCTACCTATTAAACAGCAAAAACAACAATATAACCAACATAGTGTCAAGCTCAAACAGCAGAGGAATAAACATAGAATCGAGCTCAGAAAATACCCTGTCCCAATTAACAACAAATTCGAACGTGCACGGGTTATACCTTACCTCAAGCTCCAGCAATAACATCACAGGTATAAAATCAAGCTCAAACATCAACTATGGGATATTCCTTTTCTCAAGCCAGAGCAACAACCTAACATCCATAACATCTTATTCAAACGGCTATGGAATCTACATATCCTCAAGCCCTGATAACAATTTAACAGATGG
The DNA here is from genome assembly GCA_964399875.1 of uncultured archaeon. Taxonomy (GTDB): domain Archaea; phylum Aenigmatarchaeota; class Aenigmatarchaeia; order QMZP01; family QMZP01; genus CAYNRQ01. The sequence goes on along the minus strand of CAYNRQ010000030.1, from coordinate 4,756 downwards.
AAACCTTTCTGAAAACACAAACGATGATGTCTATCTCACCAGCTCAACAAACATAATATTCCTTAATGCAACCTACAGCCTGCAGAACGAATCAGTCCTGTCAAATTCACAGTTAACAAGAAAATGGTACTTCAGGGCTTATGTGAACGATACAAATGGAAATCCTGTTTCTGATGCAAACGTTTCCTTGGTTAATGTGACAAGCAATCTTATAAACTACTCCCTAACCGACTCATCGGGTTTAACACCTGTATACAATATAATTGAATATTCACACAATGGAACAAGGATCTATTGGAAACCGTACAATGTAACAGCAGAGCGCACTGGTTATCTTGCAAATTCTAGCCTAATGAATTTTTCATACAACATACAATGGAACATAACCCTTACACTCCCCCCAGCGCCTCCAGTAGTGGGAGAGCCGAAAACATACCTTATTGATATAGAAAGGGTAACGTTCGAGCATGGAGAGGATGTGACAATAAAGGTAAATGTAACAGATGCAAACGGTGCAAACGACATAAGCTCTGTTGTTTTGACACTGATAGATTCAGATTCCACAGTGATACTGAACAATGAAACAATGACCAATGTATCATCTATAACCAATGGCTACATATACCAGTACATATACAGTATACCAATAACAGCTGCAACAGGAACATGGGACATATATGTTTATGCGAATGATAGTGAAAATGAATGGGATTCGAACACAACCCAGTTCAAGATAGCATATGCCAGCACCCTGCAGGTCAAGCTGGCCCTTAACAACACAAACAACCTTGTATACATACCAGGAACCGGTATAGTAGCATCCAGCGCTATATCCAACACAACCTATACCAGCCCAGCCCACTACTATCTTGCCTCATACCTGAACAACCTTGTTAGAGCTCTTGTGCACTCAGGCCAAACCCCATTATCAATAAATATCAGCAGAAGCGGATCATACCACACAATAGAGGTTTCACAAAGACTCTCAAATTCAAAGACGCTCCTTGTTTTCACAAGAGGAGACTGGAGTACAGTAGAGAACAGGATAGCCTTAATAGAGCAAGGTAAATTCCTGGCCAGCCTGATCCCAAGCTTTGCCCACGGTCTTGGAATAAGATACAGAATCAAGCTCTTGCTGGATTACAGCAATATCAACCTGCAAGGTAATGTCACAATCCAGAATGGATACCGTCAACTGGTTATTGAAAACATGGGCGTCTCTGGTAAAAAACAGATAATAAATCTGAGGGTGGTTTAATATGAAAACATATCCGATAATGCTTTCAGCATTTTTGTTACTCTTATTAGCCGTAACAGTCCAGGCTAACGACCTGCAGATAAAATTAATCCTTAACAACACAAACAACCTTGTATACATACCAGGAACCGGTATAGTAGCATCCAGCGCTATATCCAACACAACCTATACCAGCCCAGCCCACTACTATCTTGCCTCATACCTGAACAACCTTGTTAGAGCTCTTGTGCACTCAGGCCAAACCCCATTATCAATAAATATCAGCAGAAGCGGATCATACCACACAATAGAGGTTTCACAAAGACTCTCAAATTCAAAGACGCTCCTTGTTTTCACAAGAGGAGACTGGAGTACAGTAGAGAACAGGATAGCCTTAATAGAGCAAGGTAAATTCCTGGCCAGCCTGATCCCAAGCTTTGCCCACGGTCTTGGAATAAGATACAGAATCAAGCTCTTGCTGGATTACTACAATGATATTGATTTGCAGAGCAATATGATAATTCAAAGCGGGTCTCATGAACTAGAATTTGAAAGCAATAAAACAGGCACCCAGAAGGCCTTGATTATAAGAAAAAAATAAGCATGCTTTAGAGAATATAACAATCCTTTCATAATTTATCCCGAAACAAAACAGATCCAGCGGTTCTTATATATCAGCACAGAGATACAGCACATCAAGAGACAAGATGCTCTCAAATCAGCGAGCCAAGACATAACTGTTTGAGAGATTCTATCCCTGTAACTGGGCACAAACACAGAATTCAGTGGTACTGGCTAAACAAGCCGTTCCATCCATCATCAAGGCTCCTATAATGGTCTGGCCTTCAATTTCTGTCCTCCGCATTAAAAGCACAGTTTTTCCTGATCTCTGTTCTATAAGTTGTTTAAGTGCCTCGTTCTGATATGATGGATAGTTCTGAAGGTTTTGCATTATCCTGTTATAATTCTGAGAGACCTTGGATACTATATTCGCACACTCAGGAGAAAGACTGGATATATCACCTATAATGTTAAGATCTCCCAGGTCACCAAGATCTCCACCCTGACCCTCACATATCTCTGCAATCATGTTATTAATATCATCCGGTGTTACATTGCCAATACCCATCAGCATCTTTGAACCCAGATCAGGGAATCCCCTGAAGTTAATAAGAGAGAACCCAACAACAGTAGCGATTATCAGAACACCAAAAAATAATCGAGGATCCCTGAACCTGCTCTCTGAAGGACCTCTTTGTTTCATCTTACTCAGTTTCTCTTGAAGCATCTTTATTGTCTGGAGGATCTGACTTCTCTGGGGCACTGTAAGGGATATCAAAAACAATCCAATAGCAAATATAATCGAAAACACCAGCATTGTAAAGATAAGATCAAGCCAAAAGAAACTAAAAATACCCTCTTTAAACAGCGGAATGAATGGTGATATAGCACTACCGCATAAAAGACACAAAAAACCAAATCCCAGTCTTCCTAAAAAACTCAACCACCAGGGAAGATAACTCCTGTAACCAATCACAACAATAGACCCAAAACACAGAATCAAACCTATATAAACAATTATCTGTATGGTCTGCACAATCTGGGGCAGATTCCTTAGAAGATCCGGCAAAACAACAAGTATGTTTTCTAGGCCCATTTTATCCTGCTTTATATTTGGTCCTGTTTAATAATAAATTATGTTTGAAAAAAACATACTATGTTCATCCTGCGGAAAAAAATACGCAACAAACGAAACAATATTCAGATGCAAAAGATGCAAAGGCTCCTTAGAGATTGTTTTTGATTACAATAAATTAAAGAAAAAAGTAAAACCATCCACCCTGAAAAAAAGAAGGTTCAACCATCTAAGATACAGGGAGCTTTTCCCTGTTAAAAAACCGCTTACCCTGGGTGAGGGTGGAACAGATCTCTTAAGATCCAAAAATATAGAAAAAGAACTCGGTTTCAGATTCAAACTGTACTTCAAGAACGAAACAGAGAACCCAACAGGCTCCTTTAAGGACAGGGGCAGCTCTATAGAAGTAGCCCGTGCCCTGGAAACAAAAGCAAAAAAAGTGGTCTGTGCCTCTACCGGAAATATGGGCGCATCTGTTTCTGCCTATTCAGAACCCACAAATCTTGATTGTTTCATTTTTATACCAGGGGATGCTTCCAAGACCAAGATAGAGCAGATTCTGGCTTACGGTGCCAAGGTATTCCAAATAAAGGGAAATTACACCCAGGCAGCCCAGCTTGCAGAACAATCCTTTAACAAGGGCAAGGCTTATCTTCTTGGTGACTATCTGTACAGAAGGGAGGGCACAAAATCGGTCGGGTTTGAGATAGCAGAACAGCTACCTGGTGTGGACTATGTATTCTGCCCCATAGGCAATGGAACCCTTATATCAGCCGCATGGAAGGCCTTTAATGAGTTCAAGGCCATGGGCCTGATAAGAACAAGGCCCAGGATGATTGGAATCCAGGCAACAGGCTGCTCCCCTGTCCATAAGGCCTGGAAATCAGGCAAAAAAATAAAACCCGTCCGAGGAGAAACAATCGCAGTGGCCATGGAATGCGGTGACCCCCTGGACGGCGACAGGGCCCTTAAATCCGTGAAGCAATCCAGAGGATTCACAGAATCTGTTTCTGACAAGGATATCCTCAAGGCCAAGAATCTCCTTGCCAAGAGGGAAGGCCTTTTTGCAGAGCCTGCCGGAGCAGCCAGTCTCGCAGGCCTGATAAAATCAAGGAACAAGATCCCAAGAAACTCCCATGTGGTATGCCTGGTAACAGGCCATGGCCTGAAGACCCCGTTCACAGGCATAAAGGGAAAACCAAGAAATATAGGAACCAATCCGGACATTATAAGCAGGATCTTCCATTGAGCCTTTATTTTACAAGAAGGTAGCAATATAAATATATAATACCTAATTATCTGTTATTATATATAAGAGCTTAGGTTAATGCTTTTGAAGCAATAATAATTTAAATAAACACCAGAAAAGGGTTATATGGCCAGAATGTATTCAAGGAAAAGAGGGAAGTCAGGCAGCAAAAAACCCAGTCAAAGGATTGCACCATGGGTCAAGTACAGGCCAGAAGAAATAGAGGAAATAATAATAAGATTGGGAAAGAAAGGCCATGGATCATCTAAAATAGGACTTATACTGAGGGATCAATACGGCATTCCTTCCACAAAGACAGTGATAAAGAACAAGATAACAAAGATAATGAAGGCCAACAACCTGTATCCGGAATTTCCAGAAGAGATGATGAATCTGATCAAAAAAGCCGTTGATTTGCGAGCTCATTTAAATAAGAACAAAAGAGACCCGATATCAAAGAGGGGCCTTGAATTGGTTGAATCCAAGATCAGAAGATTCGCAAAATACTACAAGAGAAAAGGCCTTATACCAGCAGAATGGAAATACGACCCAGAAAAGGTCAAACTGATGGTCAAGTAATTTTTAAATCAGAATTCCACCGGTCTCTGACCGGTGGTTCCAAACAAGGCAATCG
>CAYNRQ010000029.1:0-14125 GCA_964399875.1 uncultured archaeon | reverse complement strand
TAACCAATTGTATGTGACTGGTGGTAAGGAGCTAATCAATTAACCGTTTGAGAAGCCTTCCAGGACATATTTGAAAGAAGATTCGGCAGATATCCTGAAAGAAACGGTTTTCTTTATATAGAAGGCCTTGGATGCGATCTTATGGAGATTGAGTTCGCGAATGGTGAGGAAAGACAGAGGATGAGGATCCTGGGCGATGGCCTTTCTTGCTATCACCCCCCACAAGGCCTTAAAATGGTAGAATTAATATTAGAACAAATGGGTAAAGATAAAGTAGATGGAAAAATAGTAAGGAAATTGACACTGGGTGATGGAAGGACTTTGAGTGATTTCGATGCTGGATATAAAACTGATCAGGGAGAAACCAGATATAGTGATAAAGGATCTGAAGAAAAGGCAGGAGAAAGAAAAACTAAAATGGTTAGAGGAATTAATAGAGTATGATAAGAAATGGAGATCCTCATTAAAAAGACTTGAAGAATTAAGAAGAAGAAAAAATATTATAACTTCTGAAATAGCAGAACTAAAGAAAAACAGAAAACCAGTCAAAAAACAAATAAGGGAAGTGAAAGAGATCCCAGAAAAAATCAGGAAGCTGGAGACCCAAAACGAAAAATACAAAGAAAAAATCAACCACTACCTGATGCAGTTACCGAATATCCTGCATGAATCCGTTCCTTACGGAAAGGATGATAAGGATAATAAAGAGGTAAGAAGATTCGGAAAGCCTCCCGAATTTGGCTTCAAACCCAGAAATCACATGGAGATTCTGGAAGACCTTGGCCTTATAGATGCAGAGAGGGCAGGAAAGGTTGCCGGTGCCGGCTTCTATTACATGAAGAATGAGCTTGCTTTGCTGGATCACGCCCTGATGAGATTCACAATAGATTTCATGATGAAGAGGGGCTATACCCTGATAGAGCCTCCTTTCATGATGAGAAGGAGGCCTTACCTGGGTGTGACTGATCTGGAATTTTTTGGCGGTCAGCTCTACAAGGTGGAAGGGGAAGACCTCTACATGATCGCAACTTCAGAGCATCCCATGGCAGCCATGTATATGGATGAGGTTTTGGACCAGGACCAGTTGCCTATAAAACTGATTGGTGTAAGCACCAACTTCAGAAAGGAGGTTGGATCACATGGTAAATATACCAAAGGCCTTTTTCGGATGCACCAGTTCAACAAGGTGGAGCAGTTCATATTCTGCCACCCAAGGGATTCATGGAAGTTTCATGAAGAGCTCCAGAAGAACGCAGAGGATCTTTACAAGGCCCTGGGCCTGCACTTCAGGGTTGTTAATGTGTGCACTGGTGATATTGGTATAATAGCAGCCAAGAAGTATGATATAGAGATGTGGATGGCTGATGGCAAGTACAGGGAGGCAGGATCCAATTCCAACTGCACGGCTTATCAGGCCAGAAGACTGAATATAAAATACAGAGAGGGAGAGGGCAGGCCCCCGAAGGATTATGTTCATACACTGAACAATACAGCCATTGCCACAAGCAGAACCATGATAGCACTTCTGGAGCAGAACCAGCAAAAGGATGGCAGTGTTAAGATACCAAAGGCCCTTCAGCCCTACATGAACGGGATGATTGTCTTGAAAAAAAGATCAGAATAAACACATTAAAGTTGTAAATGATATTTTTATTTAACCTGTTCAATTCTATATTATGAAAATAGTTTTTATTGTTCTGGACGGTGCCGGGGAAAGAGGCAATAAAACACCATTGGCCCTGGCTGATAAGCCTAATATAGACTTCCTGGCAAAGAAGGGGGAGCAAGGCCTTCTTGATGTTGGTTATAAAGGGAAGAATATGGATGTCAATTCCGACATGGGCTACATGGTTTTACTTGGATGCTACTCGGAAAAGGAGTACCCTGGCCGGGGTTATATTGAGGCTCTGGGCACGGATCTTAATCCAGGACCTAATGACATCTGCATCCGGGGGAATTTTGCGACATTGGATAAGAGAGGAAATATCCTAGACAGAAGGGCAGGAAGGGATGAGACAGGTCTCGATGAATTTGCAGAAAGGCTTGATGGTATGGAGATAGATGGTGTAAGATTCACTGTCAAAAAATCATCAGGCCACAGAGTTTCTATTCTATTGAGAGGGGAAAAGCTTTCAGATGAGGTTATACCCAATGACGCCATGAAGGTGGGTGTTCCTTTATCCCAGGTGAAACCAAAAAAACCAGAAGGAAAATTCACCGCCTCTGTTCTTAATAAGTTTATTTACAGGGTGAACAAGATCCTTTCCAAGGAATCTATTAACAGGGAAAGGAAACTGCCTGCCAACACTATCCTGATAAGGAATGCAGGAAAGGCAGTCAAGGTCAAAAACTTTAAGGAAAGGTTCGGATTAAAGGCATTTTCTGTTTCTGGCCTTGCTGTTACAAGAGGAATATGCAGATTCCTTGAAATAGATAACATTAAGGTCAGGGGAGCAACAGGCCTTCCAAACACAGATCTTGAAGGAAAGGCAAAAGCTGTTTTGGAAAACATGGACAGGTATGATTTTGTTTTTCTGCACATAAACGGAACCGATACTTATTCACATGAAAGGAAACCACAGGAAAAGAAAAAATTCATAGAAAGGATAGACAGGGTTGTTATATCCAAACTCATGGAGAAGATAAAACCAGCGGAGAATGTCTATATCATAACATGCGATCACAGGAGCATGAGTGATCCGGCCTATAAGGATTATGAGCATCTGCCTGATCCTGTACCTGTGCTGGTTTCAGGAAATGGAATAGAACAGGACAGGTTTGACAAATGGAACGAAAAGAACTCTGAGAAGGGATTCAGGCTTAAAGGGAATGAGCTTATACCATGGGTTTTGAGGCAGGTTTCATAAGCACTCTCACACTTTCCAAAACCAAATATTTATAAACAATCCATTTATATATAATACAGGTTACCAATAATTCTATATAGATTTTAAGGAGTTGAGTTTATGGCCCAGCCAATGCCACCAAGTTATATGGCTTATGACAGAACTATTGTAGTTTTTTCACCTGATGGGAGGCTTCTGCAGGTGGAGTATGCAAGGCAGATGGTTAAGAACGGGAGCACCAGCCTTGGGGTCAAGGCCCAGAATGCTGTTGTTCTCGGAGCAGTAAAACCAATAACACCCTTGGGAGTAACAGAGACCTACAGAAAGATATATGAGATTGATAGTCACATCGCGCTTGTCAGTGCCGGTTCGCTTGCAGATGCAAGAAATCTTGTTGATATTGCAAGGATAAAGGCCCAGATAAACAGGATAACCTATGGAGAACCTATATCGATTAGTTCTTTAACCAAGTACATATCTGACAGAAAGCATCTGGTAACGCAGTATGCTGGTGTTAGGCCTTATGGTGTTGGTCTTTTGATAGGAGGGATAGATAAAACAGGTCCAAACCTTTATGAAACAGAGCCGTCAGGAACTATGATTGAATGGAAGGCCCAGTCAATAGGAAGAGGTGCGGACAAGGCAAAGAAGGTCTTGGAAAAGGATTACAAGGATGGTTTGGACGTTAAGGATGCTATAAAACTCCTTATTAAGGCCATGAAAGCGGGTGAAAAAGGGGTTTCAAAAGAAAACCTTGAAATAGTCGTTATAAAAAAGAGCAAGATCGATAAATTAAACAAAGAAGAGTTAAGCAAACTATCAAGATAGTATGGTTTCTGTAGAAAAGGCTATCATAGCTAGGCTTTCTAAGGATCATACAGATTTTGAGATTCTTGTAGATCCAGACAAGGCCTTGGAATTCAGGAAAGGATTACCTGTAAGCATAGAGAATATACTTGCTGCTCAGGAAATATTCAATGATGCCAAAAAGGGAGAAAGGGCTTCCAGCATCGATCTGGAAAAGGCCTTTAATACAAAGGATGTATTCCAGGTTGCCAAGATCATCCTGAAAAAGGGAAATATACAGCTGACAACAGAACAGAGGAGAAAGCTGCTGGAAGAGAAGAAAAAGCAGATAGCAAATACAATATCCAAGCAAGGGATAAATCCAAAAACAAAACTTCCACACCCACAACAAAGAATCATGAATGCTATGGATGAGGCCCATGTTAATATAGATCCTTTCAGATCAGCAGAAGAGCAGATTGAGGCGGTTCTGGAAAAAATACAGAAGATAATACCAATAAACCTTGAAAGGCTAGAGATAGCAATTAAAATACCTATGGAATATGCCGGCAAGGCAAGCTCTGCTATAAGGAATATGGCCACTCTTAAAAAAGAAGAATGGGGAACAGATGCATGGTTTGCAGTAATAGAGATTCCAGCAGGTATACAGAACGAGGTATACAGCAAACTGAACGATCTAACAGCAGGAAAGGTTGAGGTTAAAATTGTAAAAAGAAAGGATATCTAGCTTTTTCTGCGGGAATCATATATAAAGATAAGGTTATAAATGAATAAGATAATAGGAGATTAAATATTGGAGGAATAATATGCCAGATTTACTAAAAAAGGACAGAGAATTGGTTATACCCGGAGATAAGATAGTTGATTCAATGGATTATCTGCCAGGAAAAAACTGCTATAGAGAAGGAAACTCGTTGTATGCAAAAAAACTGGGTTTGGTTTCTGTTAAGAACAGGGTTATTTCTGTAATACCATTGAACAGTGTCTATATACCAAAGGTCGGTGACATGGTAGTGGGTGAAATAGAAGAGATTCAGTCAAACGGGTGGGTTGTAAACATAAATTCACCATATCCAGCATATCTCCCACTGTCAGGTGTAAAGGAATTCATAGACACGTCAAAAACAGACCTATCAAAGGTGTACAATGTAGGAGATATTATATACGCCAAGGTATCCTCATTTGTCCAATCAGACTCTACACATGTTTCTATGCAAGACATAAGATCAAGAAAATTCAGGGGAGGCAGGGTGATTAAAATAAATCCTGCCAAGGTGCCAAGGCTTATAGGTAAACAAGGCTCAATGATAAAACTGATAAAAGAAAAAACAGGATGCAGGATAAGCGTAGGTCAGAACGGGCTGATATGGATTGAAGGAGATAATATAGACACCGTATTAAAAGTTACAGAGATAATAGAGAAAGAATCCCAAACAAACGGTCTTACTGATAGGATTTCAAAAATGTTAACAGAAAAAACAGCCAAGGCTTCATAATTAAGATTATTTGTGAGTATGTATTATGTTTAAGAAAAAGATAATCACAAGTATTGCATATGCAGTGAAAAAATACCCCACATGCTTTTTTGCTATTACAAATTTTTGCAATGCGAGGTGTGACTTCTGTAATATATGGAAGCAAAGTGGCAGATTTCCTGATATAGCGGATGTGAAAAAAGCAATAGATAATCTTTACAGATTGAATATAAGACTTATCCAATTCACTGGCGGTGAACCGTTATTGTACCCTCATATTTTCGAAGCAATAAGACATGCGAGCATGAAAGGCATACTTATAAGCATGGCGACAAACGGGTCTTTAATAACAAGGAATACAGCAAAAAAACTGAAGAAATCCGGAATCAACCACATAGGAATATCACTAGACCATTATAAAAAGGATATTTATGAAAAAAACAAAAAGATACCTGATTTGCTTAACAAGGTAAGGAACGCTGTGACTTTTTTAAAAAAGGAAAAGGTGTCAAGCGAGGCCTTTATACTAATAAACAGGCACAATTACAGGGATATGAAAAAGACAATTGAATTTGCAGAATCCCTTGGTTTTGTTCAAATAAACCTTTGTTATCCTATGAATATAAATGAAACAACGTTCACCCTGGGCGGTTCATCTGTTGATTTCTCTGGCGAAGAATTAATAGAAATATTCAGTAAAGTTAAGGAAATGAAAAGACAGGGATACAGAATAAACAACCCAACAGAGGCATTGAATAATAATATTAATTTCATCAGAGGAAAAAATGTAAGATATCCGTGTTTTGGCGGATATAAAATATTTTATCTTGACTGGAATCTAGATTTATATAAATGTATGAATACAAATGAAAAAATAACAAATGTTTTACATCCAGATGGCATAAAAATAAAAAAGCAAAAATGTAACAAATGCATGTTGCAATGTTTTAGGGATTTAAGTATATATTATAGTTATAATCCAATAAAATCTAATTTAAAGGTTTTATTTAAACATAAAGCCTATAGATTTTAATTAAATAGAAATTGAGTTGAAAAATCGACTGCTGATGCTCTTTGACCAGAGCAGTCCTTTAGCAGAATATATGGAGGTATATATGAAAAGAGAAAACAATAGAAAACCAGATGAGTTGAGACCACTCGTTATAAAGGCCGGTGTGGTACCAAACGCAAACGGATCAGCAATGGTCCAGTTAGGCAAAACCATAGCTATAGCAGCTGTTTATGGACCAAAAGAGATGTTTCCCAAACACAAGAAGATATTCAACAGGGCTTCTTTAGAGACTGTTTATAACATGGTTCCCTTTTCAACAACAGAAAGGGTAAGACCCGGTCCATCAAGAAGAAGCAGGGAGATATGCAAGGTGACAAGAGATGCTTTAGAGCCCGCACTATTTCTTGAGGAATATCCAAAAACAGAGATAAGTGTTTTTATAGATATATTGCAGGCAGATGCAGGAACAAGAACAGCAGGGATAAATGCCGCAAGCGTTGCATTGGCAGATGCTGGCATACCCATGAGAGATCTTGTGGCTGCTGTAGCAGCAGGCAAGATAGATGATGAATATGTTCTTGATCTTGACGGAAAGGAGGAAGAAGTAACCAAATGCGATTTGCCTGTTGCATATATGCCAAAGGATAAAAGGATAACATTGTTGCAAATGGATGGTGACATTTCTCAGAAGGATGTGAAGGAAGTCATAAAGCTTGCTATAAAAGGATGTGAAACACTTTATGAGAAACAGAAACAGGCCCTTAAAGAAAAATGGGAACAAAAAAACAAGGAGGAAAAAAATGATAATGAAAAATAATCAATATTTGTTGGAATTGGCAAAAAAAGGTTTAAGGATAGATAAAAGAAAACCAGACCATTACAGAGAGATTTTTATAGAAAAAAATCCCATAGAAAAGCCAGAGGGTTCTGCTAGGGTTAAGATAGGAAAAACAGACGTCATGGTAGGAGTCAAAATGGATGTTGGCGAACCATTTCCGGATAAGCTGGATGAAGGTATTTTAATAACAGGCGCAGAATTTTCCCAACTGGCTTCTTCAACCTTTGAGGGCGGACCGCCCAGAGAGGATTCAATCGAATTGGCAAGGGTTGTTGACAGGGGTATCCGTGAATCAGGAGCAATAGACACAAAGAAGTTATGCATAAAGAAGGGAGAAAAGGTTTGGATGGTTTTTGTGGACATACAGATTATAAACCATGATGGAAACCTTATAGATGCAGCAGCATTAGGGTCTATAGTCGCTTTATTGAATGCAAAGATACCTGAATATGATGGAGAAAGGGTAGATTACGAAAAAAAGAAAGAAAAGTTGCCTGTAAAGTTTAAACCCATAGCAACAACATTTATAAAAATAGGAGAAAGTATTTTTATTGATCCTAACAGAGAAGAAGAAGAAGCCGCTGATGCCAGATTAACAGTAACATCAAAAGATGATGGCAACATAACAGCATTGCAAAAGGGCGGAGGAAGCATAAGCCTCGAGGATATAGAAAAGATATTCGAAATCTCAGCAAAAAAGGAGAAAGAATTAAGAAAACTGATATAGATCTTATGCCAAGAACAAAAAAAGTTGGTCCAGCAGGGAAGTTTGGTACAAGGTATGGGAAAAAAATAAGAGACAGATTTATTGATATACATAAGGTATATAAAAAGGATTATCTGTGCCCTGATTGTTCAAAGCCAGGTATTAAAAGGATTGACAGCGGAATATGGGTCTGTAATAAGTGTGGTTTAAAGTTTGCTGGTAAGGCTTACAAACCAAAATAGTTTTATGGGGGTATCTGATGGCTGACATATACAAATGCTTGAGCTGCGGGAGAGAAGTGAAAATAGAATTGAAAAAGGCTAAAAAGATTATATGTCCATACTGTGGATATAGAATTTTAAAAAAGGCAAGACCAAAAATAGTTAAAAAGGTACTCGCCGAATAATTAAATAGATAGATTGGGTATTAAAGTCCTAATAATATAATCAGAGGTAAAGACCGACTGCTAAAACAAGGCAAGCTCCGATTGGGGTTTAAAGCAGTCTTGTACAATAATCGGAGGTTATATGGCTTCAGAACAAACACAACAACTCTTGAATCAAGCGCAACTCTATCAGCAACAGATACAGGGAATTCTCACACAAAAAGAGGCATTGAATTTACAGTTAAAAGAAATAGATAAAACACTGGAAGAGATAGAGAAAACAAAAGAAACCGAAATGTATAAGGTCTCGGGTGCTGTTTTGATTAAATCTTCAAAGACTGAGATAAAGAAAGAGCTTAATGAGAAAAAAGAGACTATGGGTTTGAGATTAAAAACACTGGAAAAAAGCGAGAAAAAAGTAAAAGCAAAGATCGAAGAGCTTAGAAATAGGATTTCAAGATCATCTGAAACAGGGAATAATTGAGATCAAAGAGGGGATTGCATGAAAAAGAAACATATAATTAATCTACTGCAACAAATCGCTAGTGATAGAGGTGTCCCTCGAAACATAAAAAACTCGATAGATGATTTGATTAATATATTAAATGATAAGGGCCTAAACGAAGAGAAAATAGCCAATATAGTATTTGTTTTGGATGACGCCTCAAATGATCCTAATATACCCCCTCATACAAGGACACAGATATGGAATACAGTATCATTTTTAGAAAGTATTAAAAATCAGAGCTGACATTAACTTTATAAATTTAAAAACTTTACTTCTAAATAATTATTACATCTGGATTGTCTGGAGATAAAACTAAAGAATAAATATATGGAGGTAAGTATGGCATTCAAAATTTTTGGCAGGGGTGGAGTACCAGAAGAGATTGATGAACCTGAGCACGACTATGTTGAAGTAAACGTGATGGATCCAGTAACCAGAGGACCAGGGTCTATCGGAATAAGGGTAGAAAAACTGAATGAATTTGCTGATACAGACAGAATTTTGGGGTCCGTGAGGAAAGGAGATGTGATTTTCCTTAAAATCAAGGGACTAAAAGAAAAAGACATAGGAGAACTTAAAAGAGCTGTTGACAAGCTCAAAAAAACCATATCAGCAAACAATGGAGACATAGCAGGAGTGGAACAGGACTGGTTGATTCTGACACCCGGGCACGCTGTCGTAAAGAGGGATTAAAATCATTTCAATCTCACTGTTTCCATATTCCTCGGTGCGACAGTTTCACATCTGAATAATTTATGAATATCTCTGGCAAGTTCCAAACATTTACGGCTTTCTCCATGATTAACAATAACCTTTTCTGGTTTGTTTGTAAGTCTATAGATATAGTTTATTAGCTCATTTCTGCCAGAGTGGCCACTTAAACCATGCACTGTTTCCACTTCCATCTCAAGGTTGAGAGTTTTGGTTTTAGCTCCGGGGGAATATATTGGTATCTCTTTCCACCCCTTCTGGATTCTTCTACCCAGAGTGCCTTCTGCCTGATAACCAACAAATATCAAGGTGTTCTTCTTGTTTGGTGCCAGACCTTTTAGATACTCAACGGCAGGTCCACCAATAAGCATACCAGAAGTTGCAATTATAACAGCTGGTTCTGCAGCATCTATAACACTATCCCTTTCTTTTGGAACAACCCTGTGAAATATCTCAGACAAGAACGGGTTCTTACCTCTATGGAATATGCTCTTTTGAAGGTAGTGAGACAGATATTCAGGATAAGCAGTGTGGATGGCAGTGGCATCCCAGAGCATGCCTTCCATATAAACAGGGTACTCAAAACCATTGCCTCCTAGTATAGCCATTATTTCCTGTGCCCTTCCGACAGCAAATGATGGTATAAGGACCTTTCCGCCATTCTGCATGGTTTTATTAATTATGTTCATAAATTCCTCTTCTGTTTTTTTTCTTTGGGGTGTTATGTCCTCAGAAGCACCATAGGTTGATTCAATAATCAATGTCTCTATTCTCTGAAAGTCTGTGAATGCTGGTTCGAAAAGCCTTGAGGGTCCAAACTTCATATCCCCTGTATAGAGTATGTTATGCAAACCTTCACCTATGTGGAGGTGGACAAGAGAGCTGCCAAGCAAATGACCTGCAGGCTGCAGCGTAAGTCTGACATTCGAAGCTACATCAGACACCTCTCCATAATTCAAAACAATAGAGTGTTTAACAGCATTCTCGATATCTTTCTTTGTGTAAAAGACGCTTTTCCCTTCCTTTTGGCAAACATCTATATAATCCATGCACAAAAGAACCATTAGATCCCTTGTTGGGGCTGTGGTGTAAAGGGGCCCCCTGTATCCCATTTTATAAAGATATGGAATAAAGCCCACATGATCAAGATGTGAATGGCTTGCAACAATGGCATCCAACTTATCGATATCGAATTCTGGTAAATTGATATATGGCATATCTTCAGAACCAGGATCAATACCGCAGTCCATGAGAATGTTAGAATGTTTTGTCTGAACAAACAAAGAGCTTCTTCCTACTTGTCTGAAACCACCCAGACTGGTTAATCTAACCCATTCCTTTTTTCTGTCAATCTCCCCTTCTATCTTTGTATTTATCTTCTGTCCTATCTTGTTTAGGAACTTTTTCCTGTAATCTATTTCAGAGTGAAGGAAATTCCTTATAGCCCTTACTATATCAGAATCTATGGCCGGTGCCCTTTCTATCTTGGGCAGCCACAATGTATCATTTTTTATATTCTTAAATGTCTCCCCGCCTTTACCTATAACCAAACCGGGCTTCTGGGCCTCTATTATAACCTTTCCTAGCTCTGGCTCAAAATATATGGCCTTAATAACAGCATCTTTAGGAACTATCTTTTTGATTATGGCCTTTGTCTTTTCCATGTCTGTTGTTATAGAGAGATCCGGCCTTATCTCTATTCTTTTCTTTATCTCTTTCACAATCCTTTTTGTGCATTCCTCATTGTTTTTGAAGAAATCCTTGTTCTTTGTGTACATCACTATTTCAGATCCTTCAAACTTCACTTCAGATATCTTGGCATCTGAAGGGAGCTTTTCTTGCAATTGCTTTAATATATCCATTTTTCTCCTCTCTTTGTTAAAACTTGTAAATATGTTTTCTACTAAAACAAACTTAATAAACAGGTTCTTACTTAACCAGCTTTTTTACTTCATCTTCAGGAACTTCATGAACCCCTCTAGAGTCTACAATAGTAATATCAATACCACTGCCGCCAGAAGCAATGTCCCTTTTGGTGGCTGCCTTTATGGCTCTCGCAACCAGTTTCTTTGCACTCTCAATATCCATACCTTCCTTAAAACCATCCTCTAAAACGCCAAACGCCATGGGTGAGCCAGAACCAGAAGAGAAATACTCCTTTTCCTCCATAACAGATCCATCTGGAGCAAGGCTAAATAATTTAGGACCGTCATCATAACCCCCAATAACCAATTGGACTATGTAGGGAAAAAATCTTCTTGAATAAAGGATGTTTCCCATAAGATTAGAAGCAGCCTTTACAGAAATCTTCTCACCTTCTTGTAGTTTGTAAAGCTTCAGCTCGGCCTTTATATATCTATCCAAGGCCTGCGCATCTCCAACAACACCAGCTATAGACATGGCTATATGTTCGTCTATCTGTAGGATCTTCTTGGCATACTTACTGGCAACAAGATAACCCATTGTTGCCTTTCTCTCAGCACCCAAAATCACGGCCTTGTCACAAACCAATCCTACGGTTGTCGTTCCTGTTTTAAGTTTTTTTATCTCGTTTTCCATTTATATCACTTATTTGCTCAGAACGAGTTTTTTATGAATTGGACATTGGTATTTAAATAATTATCGGTTACTCGAGGGTGCGGAATATTTTCAGAAATCCTTTTATAAATCTTTTCAGCCAGTTCGCCCATTCTCCAGCACATATACCTGTATACAGAATCAAACGCAGGATCATCCCTTGATATTTTCAACTCTCTTATTAACTTGTACGCATCAAAAACATCTCCAGATTCACCAGCATGTTCCTTTGCAGTCTGAATTTCACCGTCAAAAGGCACGGCATCAAACCATTTCTTATGCTTTACCCCTGTTGTTAATACAAGATCATATCGTTTATATCAATACCGGCTGATTCAAAAACAATGTCATCTCTACCATTCTGTGCAGCGTGATAATTCAGACAGGCGCACAATCCCTTGCTTCTTCCCTTATTAGCATGATACGCTATCAAGACTTTATACACCATATGAAAAATTCATAGAAAACAATAAAAACCAAAACACGCTTCTTTTTCGCGGCACAGCCCTAATACAGACCGAAGGATTCGCTCTGCTCGTTTAAGCTCTGCGTCTCCTCTTAAATCAGAAATTCACGGTTCTTGCGCATCAGCACAATAGACGCATCAAATCGCTGAACTATAATGCTTCTTTTATTTTTTTCTTCAGTTTAGGCATTATTGTGGACAAATCCAGCTCATACTTTCCAGGCCCTATCCTTATAACAATCGGCCTTTGTCTGAAAAGGGTTGTTACATCTATCCTGTACTTCCCAGGCTTTATAACTCTTACAGCTTCCACATCCAGAATAACAGTATCATCCAGTTTGATATCACCTGCTTTTTCTTCAGAAATAATATCCCTTATGTCCTGCTCTATCTCATCTATCTCATCCCTTGTCAATTCTTTTATATCCTTCTCTGCATGCTGGAGATCCTCCTCCCGGACAAAGAAGAAGAATTTTGATCCGCATTCATCACATCCATTTATAAGATAGTCTGCATTGTCCGGATGTATCTTACCGCAACCTGTGCATTTGTTTGGAATTTTAACCACCTTTAACTAAATATTATCTAAAAAGTATTAAATAGATATTGTCTGGCTTACATTACCCTTTATTGTGCCAAAATATCTTTTTGGACATTCCATATTGTCTACATATACAAAAGCAATTCCTCTGGGTTCTTCTTTATCTTGTGAACTATCTTTGCTGGACCTAGAATAGTTAATCCTCTTTTCTTTCCTATTATGGCCTCAACAAGCATGTTTCTGAATCTTCCTACGTTTGTGTGTTCTTTGCTTAGTTCCAAAGAACTAAGTTCTACTCCAGTAAATTTATCAGAGACCTTTTCCATTGTTTCCTTAATCAGACTGGCCTCTTCCTCTGGTTTCAGCTTGGCATCAATCAGAACAATGGTATTTGCTTGCAAATCCTTTAAAATCGATTTTGTGCTGTCTTTTTTGAATTTTTCATATGGTATGAATTTTATTTTCAGATTCATTCCAACTCCTATAAAGACTTGAGCAGGTTTTGATAGAGCTCATCCACATTGAACCCTGTTTTTGCGCTTATTCCGATTGTTTTGTAGTTAGGGAAGGCATATCTGATTTTGCTTGCCTTTGAATTTTTTAGATCAACCTTGTTGGCCACTATCAGAAGTGGTATCTTCCTTGCATCCAGGTTGCCCAGTATTGTTATGTTTACCTGGGTTAACGGATCCCTGGTTGAATCCAGAACAGCCATGACAAGGTCCATCTTGTCAAGCCATTTTATTGCCTCTATAACCCCTTTTGTGGCCTCTTTTGCCCTGATCTTTGCATCTTTTTTCTTTAATCCGTGCCTGACAAAATCCTCAAAATCTATCTTGGTTGCAATGCCAGGGGTGTCAATAAGATTGAATGTAAGGGATTTGCCTTTTCCCTTTATGGTTACCTTTTCCTTCATCTGGATCTCCCTGGTCTCGTGCGGTATAACAGATGCCTTTCCCATTTCTTCCCCCAGCCAGTCCGTACATATCCTGTTGGCAAGGGTTGTTTTACCAGAATTAACAGGTCCATAGATACCGATCTTTATTTCTTTTTTCTTTTTAAAGAGTGATAATATCTTTCTTCTTATGCCATCACGGAGCCTTCTTAAATGCCTTATAACCAAAACGACCACCCATTATAGAATACTTGTGTTTTATTTTGGAATTATAATATTTAAGTCTTTCTAGATGGCTCTGCCAATTTAAATCAGAATTCCACCGGTCTCTGACCGGTGGTTCCAAACAAGGCAATCG
>CAYNRQ010000028.1:0-14688 GCA_964399875.1 uncultured archaeon | reverse complement strand
GCGATTGCCTTGTTTGGAACCACCGGTCAGAGACCGGTGGAATTCTGATTTAAAGTCAGAATAGTTTTTTAACAATTGCAATTAATTATATATTAATGAAGAAAAAAGCCCAGGTCGAGTTTATTGTATTAATAGGGTTGATATTCATTGTTGCACTTGTAATCTATTTTGCCTATCAGCTTATTATAATGCCGAGCGCTATTCCGCCAGCTATAAAGGCCGAACAAGAGATGGTGGAGGATTCTATTATAAATCTCATAAGAAAGGCCTCTGATGAGAGTATAAGGGTAATGGAAACGCACGGTGGGTATCTGGTTGCATCGAGTTTGGATGATCCTTCTGCTTCTGTCTTGCCAGAACAGGTTTTATTTATGCAACAGGGTGTTCCTTACTGGCAGAAATGCCAGAACGATGTAAGTCCGTCAATAAGTGATGTAACAGAATGGATGGAGACAGGAATAGAAAATTATATTCAGGGGCACCTGGAAGAGGTTGTGGATATCTATGGGAAGAATGTTACCTATGGTTTATCACAGCTTTCTGTAAATGCAAACATTCTGGGCAATAAAATAGATGTAACAGTTGTTCTTCCTACCAAGGTTCAGGGTTATCCTATACCACAGCCCTACACAGTGTCAATACCCACCAAATTCGGAGAGATATTCAGCTTTGCAAAGGACTTTTCCTCTGCTGCTGCATCAGAAAGATTCTTTGAGTACTTCACCATAAATTCTATTTATTTCTCAAAAGATCTGGCCACACAGGGTGTTTTGACAGAGTGTGGTGATTCTATATATCAGACGATAAATATGATTTCCAATGGGTTGTATGATTCTATAGTTTATACATTAACACATATCCTTTGGTGGCAGAATATGCCATCAAATGCAGAGGCTGCAAAGGTTTATGCGATAAAGGATTTGAACGGAAAATCATATTCCCAGTTGACTAAAATAGGATTGTATCTGCCTGATGAATTCGCAATAAAAACAGCTAATCCACTAAGTGTTGCAAACAACAAATATGTACTTAAGGGGTTCTACACTGTTCCTGTATGCATAGCCATATATGACTGGAAGTACTCTGTTTCCTATCCTCTTATTATAAGAGTAGATGATCCGTTAACAGGTTACTCCTTTAACTTTGCTTCTTTGGTCCATGTGGAGGAAATGCAGCCAGGCACATGTACTGGTTTGACAATTATACCTCAGGCGGATAAGTGTGAAAATCTTGGGTGTTATGCAAGGATAAGGGTTATGGATGGGAATGGTGATCCTGTTGCAGACGCCTCTGTCAGCTTTGGCGGTTGTGATGCTGGAAGAACAGGCGTGGATGGGTATATTGAAGGTGATATAAAATGTGGTGCACAAGAGCTTGTCATATATAAGAGGGGGCATGAGTTTTATGCTGAAAACATTTCATCCTCTGTTATAGATGGAACCTATATTTTGAACAATGTACCAACTCTGGAAACACATTTCAGGGATGTCGGGATGAGTCAGCATGAGGTCAGGGGACCAGAACCTTATCATCAACTGGAGCTCAGCTATAACAAGTGCTCTCTGGGTTATATAACAGAGATGCTTATAGGAAATTTCAATTCAACAGAAACAGGCAGCGCTTATCCTTTTAGCAATATTGATTTAGAAACATCTCCTAGCAGTGATTGCTTTGAACAGGACGCCTGTAAGGAATGTGACAGCACACATAATATTGATAAGTGCAGACAATGCGCACAACTTTGTAGTGGTGGTGTATTAAGTGATGGTTTAATAGATTATATTCCGGGTGGTGATTATAATGTGGATGCTGAGCTTCTGGATTTAGCAGGCCCTAGAATGAGGGGTGGATTTAAAACAGGATATACTGTTCCTGACAATAACAGCAGTTTGTATATTTATGTTCCAAGGGGTGTGGATGCGTCTGTGATAAGTGGTTTAGAAAAAACGCAATTAACGTCTCGTTTGAGAGAGTGGTGTGATATGGAGCCTGTTGCAACAAGTGAACAGCTCAGCACGATAAAAATGACCCATGGTTGCTCATGTTCGCAGTTAAAAACACTTATTTCAAGGGAATTCTCAGATTGTGCTGGTACATCCATAGTGTCTGAAGGCTGTAATAAGAACGTCGTAGTGAACACTATAAAAAATAATTGTGATTATAGAATTTTGGGTTGCACATGAAAGTGATATATAAGATAGAATTAATACTGTTTGCAATTGTTGGCACATACCTAATAATGTCTGTGCCTTTTGTTAATGCAATTAATATAAATATACTCCATGGTGGTTTTTCAGAATCAGCTGTGCTTGACCCTGGTAAGTATGTTATAAAGGAATATACAATAGAGCATGATGAGTTTTGGAGCAGTGTTGACATAAATATAGAATTAAATAACGGGACATCAGAACAGATACAAAAGGTTTACATATACAAATGCAGGGGAATGAATCCAGAGGAATGCATAAAGACATCGTCTTATGATTCCTTTTCTGGCAATTTCAACCAGACATATAACTGGGATGATATAGCTGACCAGACAGCATATTATCCACAAAAAGCAAATCTCTTGTATTTGGTTAAACTAAGTAATAATTACGGCCCCAAATGGCTTGGGTTCTGGGATCAGATAAAGAGATCCGAAAGGACGTTTCCTGGCACATATCTTTACAGCTATTCTCTAAACAGTATGGATGTGTATGCAAAAAATATTAACTTTTTCCAGCCCATAAAAACATTTATACAGGAAAGAACCATGGTGCCCTTCAATTCCAGCTGGGTAGAAAGGGTTGTTCTCTCCGGCATGAACTTCCTGTATGAAATTAAAACGAATGAGCCGCCCTCATTTGCAACAGAGAACCACTCTTCAAACCAGATATCAAGTCCTATTGATAGATCCTATTCCTTTGTATTTTCTAATACGAGCACCGAGACATTCAATCCT
Source organism: uncultured archaeon (assembly GCA_964399875.1). Lineage (GTDB taxonomy): Archaea > Aenigmatarchaeota > Aenigmatarchaeia > QMZP01 > QMZP01 > CAYNRQ01. The sequence goes on along the minus strand of CAYNRQ010000028.1, from coordinate 11,744 downwards.
GTCACACTGAATATAAACCCGAGTTATATCTGCGGAAATGGTGATTGTGAAACAGATCTTGGGGAGACACAGTCCAATTGTTGTTATGATTGCGGGTGTCCTGGTAATTTTTATTGTGAGAACAGTGTTACATGCAAATCATTAAATGGTATAGTCTTATCGCTTGCTGTGCCCCCGGCCACAGTGATAAACAACTGTAATGTAGATCATGAACTTGAGGTTATAGTGCAGATAAATAATCCACCAGCAGGGGTGGATATTACTGATATGGCTTATTATCTGAACACAACCAATTATGCACTCACCTGCTCGGGGGGACCTGGAACCAATTATGTTTATGCATGCCCTATAACAGTGCCTGCTGATCCCGGGTGCGGTGAGGGTGAGTATGTTTTGGGTCCTAATAGTATTGTTTTTGACATACTATTCCCTGACGGGCCAGAAACAAGAACAAAAAGCATTTCTGTTGGCTTTCCTGACATAACACTTGGTTCCTGGAGCTGTGGTGAGAATGGGTGTGAAACAGATCTTGGGGAGACACAGTCCAATTGTTGTTATGATTGCGGGTGTCCAAGAGGGCAGTACTGTGATATTGTTAATCAGGCAAACACCGGTAGATGCAAGGCGGATATAAGTGATGCGAATCTTGATATAATGGATGTTAATCCGACACATTTATATGCACATGATCCGGCAGGGGACAGTGTGAACTTCATTGCCAGGGTAACAAACTCGCCCTCAATACTGTCTGCAGATCCGTCATGCTCAATTGATTGCGAGTATGACGGCAGTCCCTGCACATCATCCTGTACATTGAGATGCACAGAGGAAGAATCTTCTGATCCAGACATATACAATTCAAGTTGTGCCATGAACTTTTCTATAAGTGGTTATGATCCGCTGCTGAATTATAATCTTTATCCAAAATTCAATTATTCTCTAAGATACATGAATGGTTCGATTGTAGCAAATAAAATACTTAGCAAGAATATTCCTACTATAACCATAGGTGCTCATTGGTGTGGTGATATGAACTGCGGACCTGATGAGGATTCTGTTTCATGTTGTTATGATTGCGGATGTTCTGTTGGGCAATATTGTGATACGCAGGATGCTTCTTCTCCAACCAATGGTGATTCTTGCAGACAACTGGATTCCATAAGCATTACAGTGGGCAATATCCCACAAACAAGCTTTACGGATTCCAGAAGATACCACAAAGCCAATGTTTCTTTGTATGTATACAATAAACCATCTGGTTTTATTGTTAACACGGATTGTGACCTGGCTGGGGGTAATATAACCTGTACTGCTCCTTGCTTTGAGCAGACCTCCACTGATCCGAGTATATACAATGCGACATGCCAGATAACCATCCCGCCCATGGATTATTCTACATCGCCCTATTATAATTCTGTAACAAACAAAATGACCCTTACGCAAAATAGTCTTAATATATCGCTTGAGTTCAACAATGGTCCAATAAAAACAATCAAGAACTTCATAGAAGGGTTTGGTGATATACAGATAACACCAATCCCACAATGTGGTGATGGTTATTGTGAATCAAATCTTGGTGAGAGTGTTAATAACTGCTGTGTAGATTGCCCTTGCAGAGATGTTTACGGCTCTGGCCACTTCTGCTACACAGGAACTAATGTGAATGGTGACTGTGTTGCAACAAGCAATGTCCAATTGGAGATTACTGGTTTTGACCCAGATCCTGTTAATTGCACAATCTTTGAATTTGGAGATGAGTGCAGGTTTGTTGAATCTGTTGATCTTAGCGCACACATCGTTAATGCGGCATCTGATATGGAGATCCTGGGATCTTATTATACATATAACGGTGAGGATTATGATCTGTATTGCTTTGCAACACCATCCAATCAGACAGAGTATTACACCTGTTCCATTACAATACCAGAACCGGAAGAAACAGATGAAGGTGAGATAGAAAAGGAGGTGGGCCTTACCTTTATTATAAAATACAGTGACGGGTTTGAGACAATAACCCAGAACATATCTGCTGCTTCCACACTTAAGATACAGAAGGTGAAGTCAGAGGAACTAAGGACATGTGAAGAGGAAAGGGCTGGTCTGGATAGCAAAATAAGCGGTCTGGAAAAGGATAAGCGAACAGTGGAAACCATAATAAGTGTTTTCATTGCTTTGGCCGCGGGTCTTTGGGTCGCGTGTGCGCTTGGTTGTGGATGGTGCTGCAAGGTTGCGTTGTGGCTGGGCTGTGCAGCAGCCTGCCTTGCCAGCATTCTTCTGCCACAGATAGAAAAGATAAAAAATGAAGTATCCTCATTAAAGGCGCAGAGGGATAAAATGTGCAGATCCTCTAACTACAGGGATTTCAAGTCTGGTGTTGATGGGTCATTTGGTATGGGCGGTACGCTTGTATCCCTAATCCTTGGCATTGTTTGTGTGGTTTGTCTGTTCCAGGCAGTAAGCGGGATGAGTGGTGGTAAAGAAGCTGCGACTGCTGAAGGTGGTGCCATTGATGTCAGTGGTGCCACATGGCACGCTGATGCGGGCTGGGAAGGAGGCGGGTACTGGGATATGGGTGGGAAATGGAAGGTTTCTGCTGGATCGGCAGGCGTCGCGCCGGCTCCTGTGCATTAGATTGATCAGACTGTAAAAACTGCCCAATTCACATATGTAAACAAGAAAACAATCAACCAAAAAGGGATGATAATCCTTGGGCGGCTTCTTCAGCCTTCTTTTCCACATCTTCTTCTTTCTTTTCTTCTTTTTTCTCTTCTTTCTTTTCTGGTGGCGCTGCTCCGGCTGCTGGAACTGCAACTGCCTGCTTTATTGCTTCTTCTATGTTGACGCCCTCAAGGCTTGAAACAAGGGCCTTTATCTGCGAATCATCAGCCTTTTCTCCTGTCGCTTCTATGACCTTCTTAAGGCCTGCCTCGTCTATCTTCTTGCCTGCTGAGTAAAGAAGCAATGCGCCGTATACATAGTTGACCCTGGGTTTTTCTGCTGATTCTGTCTTGGGGGCTTCCTTTTTGGGTTCCTCTTTCTTGGCATCTTCCTTGGGGGTCTCTGCGGGTTTCTCTTCCTTTTTCTCTTCTGGTTTGTTTTCTGTGTCTTTCTTTTCTTCTGCCATGTTTTACCTCCTTAAATTATTATAGATTAACATCACAGTTTCTCCAGTATGATTTTTGCCTGAGCGTCTGCCTTTGCAAGCAAAGCGCCTATAGTATCGGGTGTTACAAGCCCCGCACTTTCTGACAGGGACCTGGCCTCATTATAGGCCTTTGATAGCAGAATTTTTATATTTACTGATGTGAAATAATTTATATTTACTGACAGATTGAATGCATCTGAGCATGCTCTTTTTATCTGATTTATGTATTCATCTTCTGGGACAAAGAGTGTCTCTTTGGAATAAACCAGGCCGTCTTCCCATGCAGCCAGCAGATTCAAACCAATCTCCATTGGGCGAATTCCAAGCTTTGACAATACATCTGCCAGTCCCTTGTCTATAACATCCCCTTCCTTTGCAACAACAGTGTCCTGTTTAATCGTTATCTTCTCGCCCTCAACACTGGCAGGTATCTTTACCCTTTGCAGTTCTCCTATAACAGGACCTGGCGGCAATGATGTGGGGCCTGCTTTCACAATGATATCCGTTGGTGCTATATCTCCTGGCTTTGCAGGGGATTCTGATTTTGATTTTTCTATTACTCTTGCGAGCCTGAATGGATTGATTTTGCTGAATATAAGAGCTGGTTCGCCCTGCACATATTTATCCAGATTACTGATGTTTTTTAATTCAGAGTCCCTGAGAATCAGTCTAATCAGCCTTTTCTTCACCATTCTTATCTTTGCATCATTTCTCAGTTTTTCCTTTATTTCATGCAGTTGCCTTCCTGGCAGTTTGAACATATCCAGTATTCCTATAACAGGGTATTCTTTTAACTGCTCTTTTACGTCCTTCACTGTCTGTATTTTTTTTTCTGACACCATGCTTATCACTTTAAGATTAGTCTCACTGGTTTGCCCATTGTGAGCTTTAAATGTGCAGACTTTATGTTATTCACGCCCTTTGGCAATCTTTCCTTAACAGAGTTAATAACAGCGTCTATGTTTGCTGCCACTTCTTCATCACTCATTTTTTCAGTGCCCACAGCTATGTGAATAACAGGTGTTTCCTTTAATGTTACCCTCACCATCTTCTTTGTCATTTTTACAAAAGGCTCAACCTTTGCCTTTGGGGGGATTGGTTTTGGGATCTTTCCTCTTGGCCCAAGAACAGCGCCAAAAGACTTGGCTATTGTGGGCATAAGTGGGGCCTCGCCAAAGAACCAGTCATAATCATTCACTATCTTTTTCAGTCTCTTTTTATCTCTGATCAGGTCGTCTATTTCTTTTTTCAGAATAACGAGATCAGCGGTTTTCTTTGCTTCTGCAGCCAGGGTATCTGCAAAAACAACTGTCTTTGTTTCCTTCCCTCTCCCGTTTGGGAGAGTGAATTCATAAGAAAACCTGTTCTCTGGTTTTTTCAGATTAAGGTTCTTTAGATTTATAGAAATATCCCAGGATTGAACAAAATTCCTTTTCTTGGATTTTTCCTTTGCTTCTTTTATTCTTTCAAGAAGTATATTCTTTTCCATCTTGTCCTCCTACCGAAGTAGTATACGGATAGATTAATATTAGCATAGTTAATATTTATAAAGTTATCTTTGGCTTTTACTTTTATTAATAAAAGCGTTAATGAATTAGTCTATCGTTTCATCCTTTTCTTAATTGTTTCAAGCCGGATCCTAATGCTTTCTATATCCTTTTTGTGTTTTTTGTCTCTTTCCTTTATCTCAGCGACCAAGGCCCTTGATATCTCGTTTAATTTGTTTTCTGTCTCAAGTATCTTTTTTGCCAGTTCCCTGTATCCCTTTTTCATTATTCCATCCATTTCTATTCTTTTTCTGTCGATGTGGTGAAATCTGTGTTCATGTCTTGTCTTTATGTTTTTTGTTAGGTTCTGGTTGCTGTCTATCCAGTTGGTTAGATACTTCACACCCTCCTTTATCTCTCCTTTTTCTCTGTCCAATTCCTCGCCATAAAGATCCTCTCCTAGTTTTTGTATTCCTATGGCTATCACGATTATGCCTAACAGAATATCTAGAAACATTATTCTGATAAAACTGCCGGTTATAACAAGCGCACCTGCTATTATGAATAGTACCCAAAACGCCTTAGTCCAATTGTTCATAATTTGTTAGTGTATAGTAAAAAATTTAAAGCTTTGGTGTATATCTCTCTTAAAGAAACAGTTTCATCCACTCCTCAAATTTTTTGACTTTATCTTTACCTAAATCCGAGAGACCTTCCTTTATGCTTTCTATGGGTTTCTCCTTTAGCATAAATTCCTTGTGTTTGGAGAAAAACTTGTCTGCAAAGCATATTATCTTCTCCTCGAGAGAGACAGGAACCATGTCCCTTTTTGGAAGAGGTAGATGCCGCCTTTCTATATCTTCCTTTGTAAGACCAGTGCCGATGTGCCTTTCGCACACAAGGGCGTGTTTTGGCAGGCCTTCCTTTTCCAGTATCTCCCTGCCCAGATATCCGTGACATATGTATGGCTTTTTTCCGCTGCACCCGATCTCCGGGGCCTTGGTTTTGAATATTCCTATGTCATGCAGCATGGAAGCCTCTTGGATGAATTTTATATCTGGATTAAGGTGTTTTACTTTCCTTGCTGTTTCAAGGGCCTTTTTGGTAACCATCCTGCTGTGCACAAGCAAGATTTTGTATGCCTTTGTTTCTGGTTTATAATATTTATGTATAATCTTTAATGGGTCCATATAATAGAATTGGTTTTTGAATATTATTCTTTTTTGGTATCTTCCTTCTTTTCCTCAGCGGCCTTTTCTTCCTGGGGCGCTTCCTTGGCTTCAGCCTCTGCTTCGCCTTCTGCCGGCTTTTCTGCTTTTATAGCTGCCTTTGTAGCCTCTTCAGCCGCTTTCTGTTTCTCAAGCTCTTCGTATTTCTTTTTCTCTTCCTCTGTGATAGCACCTTCACCTATTGTTACACCCATGCTTCTGCATGTTCCCTTGACCTGGCTAACACAGGGTTCAGCATCAGAACCGAACTTTATCCTTGCTATCTTCTTAACCTGCTCTTCTGTAAGATCACCGACCCTTTTTATTCCTGCCTCCCCGCTTCCCTTGTCCAGATTGAGTTCTTTCTTTATCAGGGCTGATACCGGAGGTGTGCCAACAACGACCTTAAAATCCTTTGTCTCTGTGTCAACAATGACCTTGACAGGAACATCCATGCCAGCCATGTCCTTTGTTTTTTCATTTATTTTGTCCACAACGGCCTTTGTGTTGACCTTTAATGGACCAAGGGCCGGGCCTAGAGGTGGCCCTGCTGTTGCCTTTCCTCCTTTAACCATTGTTTCTATTGTTTGTTTTCCCATCTTTACACCGCTGACCGATATATATTAATCCATTATTTCATTTAAATACTTAAACATTATTAAATCATTTTTCCCATAAATATACATGGTTGATGTTACTCTTGCCATAACATATTTTGGTATTCTGCTTGGTCTTGGTGTAATAGTTGCAAGCTTTCTAAAAAAATGGAACATACCCGATACCTTCTTTCTTATTGTTCTTGGTTTGGTTCTTGGTCCAACAATATTTGCAAATCCTGCTGTTACGCAGAGCATAAGTGTTACCCTTGTTGATGTTGGTGCTATGGGCGCTATCCCTGATTTTCTCAGGTTGCTCGCCTTGATAATAATTGTTTTCAGTGGCGCGTTTTGTCTTAATTTCAAGACATTTAAAAGGCTGTCTGGCATCTCTTTAAAACTGGGTGTTGTTGGTGTTATTTTTAGCACTATATTTCTTGGTCTGTTTGTGAGGTTTATTTTTGGCTTGGATTTTGTATATGCTTTTTTACTGGCAGCTATTATAAGTGGAACAGCTACAGAGGTTATACTGCCCTTTGAAAAGTCATTGGCCAGATTTAAAAAATCCGTGTCCATCCTGAAACTAGAGTCTATTTTTAATACACCGCTAACTGTTCTTCTTCCTATTCTGTTCCTGGATTTTGTTAAAGCCGAGCCGGGTGCGCTTTTTGCACCAATGGGGTATCTGTCCCAGTTTTGGCTTATGGTTGTGGCTGGTATAGGAACAGGAATTGTCATAGGCCTTGCAGTGGGAAAAATAATAAAAAAGCTTAAGTACTACACTGTTCTTACACTGCTTTCTGTATCCCTGATATCGTATGCGCTCGCTGAGAATGTTGGTGGTTCTGGTATGCTTGCTGTTGCAATAACAGGTATTATAATAGGCAATATGAAGTTCAAGGAGAAACAGGAGATGCTGGCCTTTGAGAATCAGTTATCTGAGATGCTGAGGATATCCGTATTCACTCTGCTGGGAGCCAGTGTCAGCCTTTTCATAACCATTCAAGAGTTCATGCTTATAGTGGCATTCTTTGTTATAGTTGTGTTTTCAAGGCTGGTATTCTTCTTTCCTGCCATTGGCAATATGAAAGATAAATTCTCAAGAAGGGAGCTTATTTTGATGTCTTTTGTTGCTCCCAGAGGCCTGTCAGCTGCAGCGATGGCGCCTATTGTAGCCACAAGTGTTCTTGCCTTGGGAACCCCGGCCGCTTTATTTGCTGCGCCGAAGATGATGAATATAATATTCCTTGTTATCCTACTGAGTGTGCTGTTTAGCACAGGAATGACTGCTGTATTAAGAAGAGGCTATAAAGGCGGGACAAAGATTAAAGAATCTAAAATACCTGATTCGAAATATCTAGAAGTGAATGAAAGCATGGGGAGTGAGGAGTAGTTACTCCTTTTCTTCCTTTTTTGGTTTTTCTTTCTTCTCTTCTGCTGGTTTTCCAACCTCTGCTGCCTGCTCAGGTTCTGGCTTTCCTGGCTCCTTTGGTGGATATTCTTCTTCGCCTTCCTTTATCAGGTGCTCTCCTTCCTTTGCTTCCTGCTCTATCATCTCCTTTGGCCTTTCTTCCTCTATCTCTGCTTTTTCTTCATCCTCGGCGGGCTTGGCTGGCTCCACACCCATCTCCTTTCTAAATTCATCAAGGCTGAACTTCTTTTTTTCTTCGGGTAGTTTTTCCTCTTCTTGAGGAACCTGCATCTCTTCCTTTGCATCTTGACTGGGCATGATATCCTCTTGTGCTGGTTTTTCCTTTGGTTTTTCTTCTTCCTCTGGTTTTGCCCTCTTAACCACCTTAATAAACTCTGTGGCTATTGTGACTGGGATGGGTATTGACGCCTCGAACAATTCAATAGTGACCTCATCCTTAACCTTGTCTATTCTCTTGATCTTTCCTTTTTCTCCCTTGAAAGGCCCCCCTATAATCTCTATGGTGTCATCAATGTTAATCCTCATTCTCACCTTCTTTGATTCTAGGAAGTGCTGGATCTCTTCTAATTTAACCGGTTTCTCTATAAGGCCTCTTATATGCATCAACCCCTGTATTGCCCTGTGTATAGTGCCAGGACTTCCCTCAATGAATATGTAACCCTTTAACTCTGCTGGATGAAAAATGGATTTTATATCAAGGCTCTCTGCCTTTATCTTGGATGTTAGTATGTCTATCACGATGTCCTCTCTTCCTGATGTGGTTCTTAATGTATAAATCGGCATGTATCACACCTAGATTCCCATTAACACAAAGGCTATGAATATAACAAAGCCTATGAATCCTATTAAAAGTATTCCCAGGGCGCATATCTTTCCTGATGTGACGAATTCGTCTTTTCCTGGTTTCCTTGCTATCTGCAAAACCCTTCTGTATTTTCTTAACAGTTCCTTTATGTTAAGCATAATAACCTTTCTACTCATTTAATGTGAATCATTAAATATAAATTTGTTGATTGCTTTTAAATATCCCTCTCAACGAGAAAATCAACAAACCTTTTTAGTTTGCTTTTTGCCTCCGAGTCCTTTAATATCGGGTCGACATCTTTCCATGATTCAGTCACGAGCTTTCTTGCGAATTCCTTTGCATAATTAATTGAATCGTATTTATTTAAAATATCTATTGCCTCTTTTACAAGTTCTTTTTTGTTTGTATGCATATTTATGATTTCTAAAAGCCTTTTTCTGTCTTTTTTATCAGCCTTCTCCAGGGCATTAATAACCATTAGTGTTCTCTTTCCCTCTTTTATATCATCACCATATCCCTTGCATCTCTGAAACTTCTTGCTGCTTGCGCTAAGTATATCATCCTGTATTTGGAATGCTATGCCTATTGTTTCTGCCATTTTCCCCATCTTTTCCTCTTGTTCTTTTGTTCCCCCTGAAAGAACAGTGGCCAGCCTTGCACTCATTCTTGCAAGGGTTCCTGTTTTGTATGCGCACATCTGAAGATACTGGCTTTCCCTTATATTATCGACCTTTCCCTTATGCCAGTAGATGTCCATGGCCTGCCCTGCGTGTATATTTATCATCTCCTGGGAAAAAACATCATAGGCCCTTAGCATTGTTTTCTTGTCAAATCTGTTTTTGTTTTTCATGAAAACCAGAAGCGGCAAAAAATACATCATATTCCCTGCATTTAATGCCGTGTCAATACCAAACATTTTGTGCGCGCATGGTTTTCCCCTTCTCATTTCTCCGGAATCCTCAATATCATCTATCATTATAGAACCATTATGGGCAAGCTCTATAACCATAGCAAAATCCTTGACCTTTTCTAAGTCACCGCCCAATGCCTCTGTTATCAGGAAGAACAGCGCGGGTCTCCATCTCTTTCCTCCTCTCTTAAGGAAGTCCCATATTGGCTCGTTAAGGGATTTATTCAAGGCCTCTATATCGTAGGTATATCTTGCCTTGCCGAATATCTGCTCCAGAGCCTTCTTATCAAGATTCTCTGGAATATATTTTTTTATTATGGAATCTATTAGGGGCTTCTCCTTTTCAAGGAACTTAATTATATCGTTTTCCATAACAATCGTTAGTTGTTTTGGTTTAAAAATTTAAATAACCTTTCGATCTATAAAGCATGTACCTGTTGAATGCGTTGAGAAAAAGACTTTATTCTGATGAATCCCTGAATGAAAAACCTAAGAAGAAAACAGTGGGTTTTTGGAAGTATGCTGCTGTTCCATTGGTTTTGGGTGTTTTGGCTTTTGGCGGGTGCGACGAGGAAGAGGCATACCATGACAGGCAGTCAGTAACGCACTCCCAATACTATAAGAGGTCTGGGATATTTCAGGAGATGGATGATGGAAAAATAACTATAGAGGTTTCAGGCCCCAAAAAAATAAAACAGCAGGGTGTGGGGGTCTATACTGTAGTTGTTTCTGCCTCTGACGCCTTTAAGTATTCATGCTGTATTTTTGGTGCTGATGACAGAGCCCTGGATTTTTTACCGGGCATTAAGATGTTCAGAAAGCACAATATCTGGGATACTGGAAACAAAACAAGGATGCATCCGTTTAAAGGATTGTCAAAGAAATCCCCAGTGGATCTTGACATTGTGTCCAGGATAGGGTCTGCGCTTGATCTCGCCTTTTCAAGAGAAAGGGTAAACGCCATAAGAAAAAATTTGCCTGAATGGACAAGAAACCCTGATTATGAGACAAGCGATATCCTTTTTACAAAATGGGACACAGAAATTGGTTTTACTGCTGTTAAATGGGAAATTCCCGTGAAGGTTTATGATGATTGCAAATTAAAAATTTATAATATATCCCGTCCGAACTTTTCTAAAAACCCGGTCACAATTACCTATGAATTTGGCATAGATGTCGGCCAAATTATTGATAATGCAGGGGGGATTGTTGATCTGGATGTTATTGAGATCAAAAACCTGACAAGAACGCCCTTTGTAAATGAGGAGTTTGCCAGCTGGTCGCCTGATGGCAATCTTATAGTATATACCACTTACCGTGGAATGATTACAATAATGGATTCCGAGGGGAACAATAAAAAGTTTCTTGCTCGCGGTTTGTTTCCCGTGTGGTCGCCCGATGGCAAGAGAATAGCATATCTGTATCCTCTAAAAGAAATACCGTTCAAAGGGGGGGATAAGGGATTTTATTCTATCCATATCGTGGATAAAAAAGGCAACAGCAGGTGCATTGTTAAAAGCGCTGAAGAGGTGTATATTAATCAGCAGGTGCCTCCGCTGAGTTTTGGCTGGTTGCCCGACGGCAGAATAGTATATGAAGAGTACACTGATTTTGGCAAAGGAAGTGTTTTTGTTGTGGATCCGGATGATGGCAAAAAAACATTGATTAGAGATGCTGAGCAAATAAAGAAATATTCCAAGCATTTTGTTATAAGATATAATAGCGATTGTTCGTTTGATAAGAGGTTTGTGATTTATAGCAGCTTTGCTATTCATGAAGGGCCCAGTGAACTTTATATGGGAAGTAATGATCCGGGTTTTTGGGACAGGAGGATTACCTCTACCAAGGATGTTGCGGAAGAAGAGCCCCTTTGGTCACCAAGAGCGTATGAAGTGGTGTATGTGGCACAAAAGGTCAGGCCTTTGGGAGAAAGTATGTATAGAATTGTTAATAGTGATATTTGCAAGGTGACGTTTGGCAAAAAATAGGCACACTCTCAAATGGTTAGTTGGTTAGTTCATTGCCACCACTCACATGCAGTTGGTGGATAAGACTGGTGGGATGCGGATCTCCTGGTTCATTGGTTTGAGAACAATTCCGCACAGTGGCTGGTTCCTATTAGCCGTTACCTTGCTGGGAACCACTGACCACAGATCAGTGG
>CAYNRQ010000027.1:0-14849 GCA_964399875.1 uncultured archaeon | reverse complement strand
AAGATCTAATAACATGTGTGGTAAAGGGATTAAAACCTGTTTATAATGGACTTGCCTTTGAAATAACTAGAGAAGGTAGAACACCTGCGACCTTTGTTACCCCGCTTATTCAAAGTGGATTTAATTATGCTAAATACAAGATGTATAATGCTTGTGATGATAAAAGAGATAGTGTTATAACACGCTCAACCTATAGTAACAACCCCTTCACTATTTACCCAATTGTCATGGCAATAAGGGCAGAGAGATACAGGGATAGAATATACGAACCAGAAAAAGGAGAAGGGATCTATATAGAAGGTGAGATTGATGCAGATGATATAGTTCCTGTATTTGGCATTGATTTTGATAACACGTCCAGTTTCTATCCCGATAGAGAAATAAAAAACATAGCAAAGCTTATTGAAATGAGAAAACAAATATTACTTGACGAAGCAGATAATTACAAACTATCTAAAAAATCCTTTTTAGAGAGGTATAGGAATGGTAAAGTAGATATGAGCATTTTAAGGACGGTACTCTTTGGCATGCAATTGATAATGACTTGTGGTTCTCATGACTCCATGGATGAAAGCATCGAACAAGCATCAAAATACCTTGAGGAATTTTTTAAGAAATCACATTCTAACCAAAGATTCCCCTTCTGAGTTTTTTCATCCCAACAACAATCACTGTCACAAACGCTATAACCAGCAGGGTTACCAAGGCCCACAGGTTGCTTCCCAGAAATCCAAAGAAATCAGCAATCAGTTTAAGGAATCTTCCAAGAAGGCTGTCTTCTATGTCTGACTTTGATAGAGGAGCCACATATAATGCAACATCAGAACTGAAGACAAGGCCTTCATCCTGTGCCTCTACAGAAACAGTCATATTGTAATTTCCCAGTTCCTTTGGTGTTATATATATGTAAACAGTATCCTTTTCATCCACATGAATGCTTTTTTCATAGCTCATCCAGCTTTCCGGCACACCCGTAACATGTATTGTAAATGTCTGGGGGTGATGGGAAACAATATAAACAGAAACAACCTTTCCCCTATTTATTCCCATATCCATTCCTGATGGATTAATATCAACGCTTGTGTCTGGCAGTATAATCACAGCACAATCTCTTGGGCAATTTGTTACTGATTCCCCAATCTCTGGTTCACATATTCCATTGTCATTGCATATCACAAAATCATCATCACTTATCCTGAAAACATTTACATATGCATCTCTCCTCTCCTCTGTTCCACATGATGTTTCCATAATGACCTTTATCTGGTGTGAGCCATCCCCTGGCATGTAGTAGAATGTCTGGGATTTTTCATCACCCGCCCCCACACCAAATCTTCTGTAGTTCTTCAAAACACCATCGAGATAGAACGAAATATTAATTGTTTCTGTTCTGGAGCCTGTATTCATTATATTCATTGTAACATAGCCCTCATGACCAAAAGGAAACCTGTTCACATAATCAAAGGTTGTTATTCCAACATCACAAACACTGGACCCTGAAATGCATTCCCCGCTCCTGCAGCCGTTAGGACAATAAACAGAGGTGCCAAGGCTGCAGTCGCTATACCTGTATACCTTATAATAAGAATCCATGCATATCCATTCCTGGGTGCATGATCTTCTGCAATCCCTGTAGCATGAGGAATATGTTTCACCGCAATTACACGAACCATCACCGCAGTGGTAAAGACAGTTATAGCAGTATTCGCCGTCATTGTTTCTTGCAAGAACAATCCAGCTGCCGCCCCTGCAGACAAGATACTGCCTCAGGTCATAGTCACATCTGTTTTCCCCCCTTATACCATGGGGGTTCTTGCATTCAAACGGATATAAAACATAGTGGACCATTGATTCATAATCAAAACTGTCACAATCAGCAACAGCCTTTAGTTCCACTTCATATCTTCCCACATCAAAATTATAGCTAGTGCTTATATCAAACACCTCTGAGGAATTAAGCTCTACTTCCTGTGATTCTACAAACACGCTGTTCACCAGAATAGTGTAATTTATGATCTCTGTAGCATTCCCTGTGTTTTTAATATGTGCTGTTATATCCCTGTTTTCAACATCCAGATTATAAACATCCACATCACAAAGCGCTGCAGCAAGATCTGAAAAATAGATAGTAACAAACAATATGCACAGCAGTACTAATACTTTACCTCTCATATAATATTTTTACTACCATTAGATATTTAAAATGATTGGGATTTCATTCTTGAAACCTTAAAGAAACCCTTTGTATATTCTGCGGCCTTTTTCTCATCAGACGCCCTTATACAATATTACATCCTTTTTAAGATCACTGGTTAACAATATTATCTTATCGGCCTTTCATATAATCTCCCAAACGGTTAATTGGTCAGATCGTGTCGCTGTTGGTTAATCTGGACCCAGGACCTTTCCAATCCCCCAACTTCTATGCATTGCCTTATAATGTCAGGCAACACGCCTTTCATTCTTATCTCTCATATTCTCCAACAGAATCCTTCTCTCTGCCCTGGACACCACCTTTCTTATTTCTTCCAGGGATTCTGCTTCTGTGGATATGGAGTCTATGCCAGCCCTAACCAGGATCTCTGCCATTCTGGGATCGCTTCCTGCTTCACCGCAAATAGATGTTTTAACACCGTATTTTTTGCAAACCCTTACAACCCTCTTTATCAGATCAACAACAGCCGGATGATGCTCTGAATAAAGTCTGGAAACCTTTGCATTGTCCCTGTCCACACCCAGTGTCAGCTGCGCAAGATCATTAGAACCTATTGAAACAAAATCAAGACCTTCCCTGCAAAACCCCTCTATATCCATGGCAGATGCAGGTGTCTCAATCATTATTCCCAGCTTAAGGGGAAAATCAATCATATCCTTTACCCTTCTCAGTTCCTCTATGCTGCTTACAAAAGGCAGCATCAGGGCTATATTGTTCAGCCCCTGATCATGCAGTCTTTTTATAGCCGATATTTCGCAATTAAAAACATCTGGCTCATCCAGCACCCTTCTTATTCCGTGCCAACCCAGTATGGGGTTTGTCTCCCTGGGTTCTTCTTCTCCACCCTCTAATTCCCTGAACTCATCTGTTCTCATATCCATGGCCCTGTACCAGACAGGCTTTGGATAAAAAGGCCTGGCCACCCTTCCTATACAATCAACAATACTTCTTATCAGCTCCTCTGGTTCTGTTTTTGCCATGTGCATTGGATGCTTGCCTGACTCTGCAATTACATGTTCTACCTTAAGCATACCAATACCATCTGCGTGCTCAGCAGCGTGTTCAGCCTTCTCAGAAGATCTTATATTCGCCTTTACCTCTGTCACAGTCAGCTTGTCTGAACCACCCAGAACAGACTCCATTATCTCTTTGTGTTTGGTATCAGGCGGTTCAGGTCCGGATGGAGCGTCTACCTGAGCCTGAACAGAAGAATACTGGTAAACAGCGCCCTTGTTTGCATCTATAATTATATCCTGGTCTTCCCTTAATCCTGATGTGGCTGTTTCTGTTCCAACAATGCACGGAATATTCAGTTCCCTTGCCACGGCAGCTGCATGGCAGGTTAATCCCCCATCATCAGTTATTATACCAGCTGCTTTTTTTATTCCAAACAGCATATCTGGACCTGTCATCTTGGTGACCAGAATATCCTCCTGCTCTATCTTGTTTAACTCCTCTAGCCCTGAAACTATCCTAACCCTGCCCTTTGCAACGCCAGGAAACACTGCCCGGCCCTTTAACAAAACCTTCCCTTCTATCCTTTCTTCCTCTTCAGGCCTTTTTACGGCTTGAACAGGGCTTATCTGTAAAAGGAACATTCTGTTCTTTTCTTTGCACCACTCTATGTTGTGTGGCAGGTTGCCATAGTGACCCTCAATCATCCTTGCAAGCTCCCAGAGCTTCCTTATCTCGGTCTGATCCAGTACGTCAGCATCCACATTCCCTTTCTCCACAGCATCCTTTATAACCCCGCCTGACATCTCATTTCTTTTTCTCAGCCACGTCTTTTTCCCTATCTTTTTATCAAGAACACTGCCGCTGTTTTTATCAACAACATAATTATCTGGTATTACCAGACCAAAACCAAGCGAATCCCCATACCCCCATGTTGCCTCAATCACCATCCTTTCTGTATTGCTGGTTATCGGGTCTGCTGTGAAAATAACACCGCTTTTCTCTGCATCCACCATCTTCTGAACAACAACGCCCATAGAGGTCATATCAATACCCTTGTTTTTGATATCACATATAATCCAGGGTGTGAACAAAGAGGACCAGCATTTTTTAATAGCATTTAACAGCTCCTCTATTCCCTGCACGCCCAGCCTTGATTCAAGCATCCATCCAAAACCCGGAACATCACCGTTTATAAAAGAGCTTCTTACAGCAACGAATGTCTGGGTTCTTCCTGCCTTCACAAAATCCAGGGCAGCCCCCCCAAGCTCCTTTATCTCCTTTCCAACAGACAGCTCCTCGTACAAATTCTTCACTTCCCCTGCTATGTAATCAGGCATTTCTGAATTCATAATCATATCCCTTATCTGCCTTGATACACTCTCCACAGCCTTATTATCACTCACATCCAGATTATCCAGCAGGGCCTTTATCCTTTCTCCAAGGCCACCTGCCATCATAAACTTCATAAAGGCCTCTTTTGTAACAACAAATCCACCAGGAACAGGCATCCCGGCCTTAAGCATCTCGCCCAGACCTATTGCCTTCTGGCCAATGTTTTTATTTTCTATGCCAACATTCTCCAGCTTCAGAACATACATAAATTCACCAAAAGATATCTAATTATATATAGAGAATTATTTATTAATATGAAAAAGGAATTTCGAGACTTCAAGAAATTGAAGATTTCTACAAGAGTCGTTATGCAGGGGACAAGCTGCGCAGAGCATTGGAAAAGGATAAAGAATGGATGATGCTTGTCAGGGAAAGAATGCATAGACTAAGCAAAAAAGTTCATTTAACAGAATATGAAAAGAAAAAATACGTAATGTCAACGGATAAAGACTATGAGATTTTGTTAAAAACCAAGCGACTGGAAAAGCTTAAGCTGACAAAGGAAGACAGGTTTTTGGTCAAGCTCATAAGGACACAATTGGAGCATGACTGGAGAAAGCCGCTCATGCATACCCTGAACAAAATCTTGAGAAAATATAATAGAAAGAAGGGAGAAACATGAAGAAAGAGGGACCAGACATAAGGGATGAGAATGTGAAAACAATGGACGAGCTGAAAACGGAAACTATTAAGTGGCTGGACAAACTGGAAAAGGAAATAAAGGACATCCAGCCGACAGACAAACTAGACAAAAAAATCATGAAGGGTGTGATAGAAAACATAAAAGCCTACATCCAGGACACAAAGCATTTTCTTAAGAAAAAGGATTACACCAGGGCCTTCGAGGCCATTATCTATGCCTGGGGCATTTGGGAGACAATACGCAGATGCAACCTTGTTGAGAATGTTAAACAGAGTACAACTGATTAACATCAGGCCGAACTCATATACAAAATTAACAGTGGTTCCTCAACGCGGTAGCTGCCTGACTCACAAATCAAGCAAATACGGCCTTGCATTTGGCCGTTAGCTTCTTAAATCTTACGGTCAATTACAACATATGTCCCGAATCGATATCATGGAGGTGTCTTTCCAGGGCACCTGGAACGACGGCTACGTTCCAGAAATGGAAAGGCTAAAGCATCTAGCGAGGAAGTATCGAGAGCTTGATCTTACTCCGGAAGGAGTACCTATGCAGTATGGATTTAGTTGTGATAATAAATGGTCGCGGGTGGACTATTTCGCCTCCATGGCCTCTGCTCTCCGGAACATGTTCCACCGTAAAAATGTCCCCGCCGATATCCAAAACAAAATGTGTTTCAGTTGGGTGCTGAAAATCGACAAGAAGCCAACTGACGAAAGGGTCATGCCTATATACGAGGAATATGTGGCTGATCCGCGAAGAGATGGCTACTGTCACATTATCAATATTCACGAGGCACATCTTTATCGTAAATGCGACAGATGCATTGCGCACACCTTTAAGCAGCTTGACTTTGAGCCAAAACTACGCGAGAGCTACAGGAATTTCGAAGGCTTCCAAGAGGCTGTTGAACAGCTTCTGACTGAGTACGTCGACATTATGGGGGTACCCCAAACGCTAGTAGACAGCCATCTTAAGAGTATCTCAAACGACATATACTTCTCGTTTTTTTGAGGATAAACGGATTTGTTCGGCGGTCCCCTATGAATTATTCAGGTAATTCACACCTGGTGATAATGCAGCACTCTCTGGGTGCCCTGTCCCTGATCGTGTATTTGTCCCCGCCCCACCAGCGAAGAATTACAGCATCCTCCAGGTCTTCGCGTCTCTTAGTCGTCTTCAAAACAATAAAAGGCTTGTGTGCAAAGCTGTTCAGCGCGGTCTGGGCTCCTTGTATTGAGCCGCGCATCTTTTCATCGGACACCGGCTTATCACGGTCCCATACGCGTTGAAATAGGTACCTAAATGACAGAGTCTGTCCTGCATTTATGACAATGTTACCTGTTAGGATACCGTACGATGGGGAAACTACCACAAGAAGACAAATGCTTCTTCAAACAGTTATTGCAATTTTCTCAGCTTCTTGCCTTTTTGCATACAAGTATTTAATATACCTATTTCCAAAAAAAGAAAAACAAGAGGGTTTATTCTAAAAGTTCCCCCTCCAGATCATTTAAATTTACGTCTTCTATTGCCTGCTCTAACTCTGCTTCCAAGCTGTCCAAGGCCTGTGATTCTGAATCAAAGCCTGCTGCTATCTTGCCTGTAGGCCCTGTATCGCCAGGACAAGGATCGAAGTCGCAGTTTAGATCAGGGTTTCTGCCGACTGTGGTTCCGTCAGGGCACTGCTTGATATCCTGAGCACATGTTGCCGTTTCCCGCGTGCACCCGCTGACCACTACCATGGATATTATAAGGATTAAGATCAGGAATACCTGCTTCCACATCTTAAACCTCCCCTTCCAGATCAGCACTTATTGCTGGTCTTGTTATTCTGGTTGCGGTTGTCCTGATGTTCTGAATCCTTGTTCTCAAAGCCTGAACATTCCTAAGCAGGTTGGGCCTCTCTGCTATAAGGTATTTTACTGTTGCACAGCCCTCGTTGTCCGGATTGTTCTGGCACAGATTTGCTGTTGCATTTGCTATCCTCTTACATATTGTGGAATCCGAGTGTTCCTCGCAGTATCTTTTTGACCTGTTCAAAGCAAAAGGTATGCAGTATTTGTTCCGAGGGTTTTTACTGCACCATTTCCTGAATTCATACCTGCATCTCGAGTCATCCATGTTCTTCCCTTTCACACACCATGCCCTGAATAAGGCCCTGCACCTTGCATCGTTTGGGTGGTCCTGACAGTAGTTTCTTAGTCTGTCCCTGCAATTAGTGTCTGTTGTTTTATTGCAGTATTCAACAACCTTTTCCTTCAACTCTGCCGCCTTTATTGGTCTCACACCCTCTATAACATAAAGATGGTATGTGGTTCCATCAAGGTCCATGGTTCCTGCCCAGATCTCTGTATCCCCTTTCATAACAGAGGATACATCAAAGGATCCAACCTCACTCGCATTTTTGTATATCCTGCCTGTTGCATGCCCGTCAGCTATTGATATGTTCCTTAGAACATATCTGATATCATCTATCTTTACAATCCCTACTCTCCTTGCTTTGTTGTTTATCCTTGCTGTTGCAATTCCAAACTTCACTATCATGAAGTCCATTGCATCAGCAGGGTTTGCTGCTATACCCCTTCCCAAAATACCAATAAGAGTCAGGGAAGGTCTGTTAGAAACCGCTGTTATATTGGGTTCCTGGGCAATTACTGGAATGGCTATAATTAGCAAAGCAAGCAATATTATGGCTAAAGTTCCTTTCAATCAGTTCACCCCCTGTATATATATTGAATGGTCTCCCTAAAAAACTTACAGAAAGGTATAAATTGTTTTTTCCCAAAGCTTTGTCATGGCAGGGGAGAAAAGATAGCCGTGGTACTTCCGGCTTATAACGAAGAGGATGTTATAGTACCCAACACACTAAGACTCTACGAATTTCTGCAAGAACAACAAGATCATTACGATATAATAATATCAGACAATAACTCAACCGACGGAACAACAAGACTGCCCAAAACCTGGTCACAGACGGAATAATATACTACTTTGTGGGGCAGTGTGGAAAGGGCGCTGCTATAAAAACACCATGGCTGGTCTATGTGCTTCCATTTGTGGAAAGCAACGGCTTCTTTTTTGATTCAGAGCTGATAGTCAGAGCAGCAGGAAAATATCCAATAGAGGAGATATCCATTGAATGGAAAGAAGACCCGGCCTCTACAGTAAGACCTGTCCGGGACATGCCCGGCTTTATCAAGGAAATGGCAAGACTGAAGTTGCAGCAATGGAAAGGCGGGGTTTAATAAACCCATAGGTTAACCAGCAGTAAATAACCAGGCATTTGAAAAGATTTAAGCATATGGAAATAAATATAAACATGATCCTTAATACAAAACTTCTGGAAAATCTGATAAACACTCCGGGTGTTTCTGGAAATGAGGAACCAGTCCGGAAACTGATAAGAAAAGAAATAAGACCCTATGTGGATGAGATATTTATAGATGATCTGGGAAATCTTATAGCCCATAAGAAGGGCCAAGGCCCCAAGGCCATGCTTGCAGCCCACATGGATGAGGTGGGTCTTATGGTCAAGAGGATTGACAAGAGAGGACTTGTTTATTGTTCTGGTATAGGCGGTGTTAATGTTGTTCCACTGATAGGCCAGACAGTGAAGGTAAAGACAAAAAAAGGATACATAAGGGGTATAATAACAACAAAAGAAGTTAGTTCCGGCAAGGATGTGGAGGATCTTCCCAATATAGAGAGCGTGTTTGTGGACACGGGCCTGAAAAAAGAAGAGCTTAGAAAACTTGGTGTCAGTGTAGGAACATATGTCCCCCTTGAGCAGCAATCGGGTTTTCTGGGATCAGGGGATATAATTACAGGAAAGGCACTGGATGACAGGATAGGCTGCTTTATTCTCATAGAAGTTGCCAAGAGGCTCAAAAACCAAAGGATAGAGGTGTATTTTGTCTTCACTGTTCAGGAAGAGATAGGGCTTTACGGAGCCAAAACATCAGCATTCCATGTTTCTCCTGACTGGGGAATAGCAGTGGACACAACACATGCAAACGATGTGTTTGAGGAACCCACAAGGTTCATGGGAAAGGGTCCGTGCATAACCATAAAGGACGGGGAGATGATAGCAAACAGAAAAATAAATGAAACAATGCTAAGTATAGCCAAAAAGAATAAAATACCATTTCAATTAGAGGTGAGCGAGCTAGGAACAACAGACGCAAGCATAATCTCTGTTTCTAAGGCAGGTGTGCCTGCCAGTGTTCTGGGTATACCAATAAGAAATATGCACACAGAAGTTGGCATAGCAAATAAAAAGGACATAGAAAACGCAATTAAACTTTTAGTAGAACTTTTGAAAAAACCGCCAAAGATTGAGGGTGTTGTGCACAACAGCAGATAACGTTAGATTATGGAATAGATAGACTGGCCAGGAATTCAAAAGGTGACCCTGATGAATTATGAAAGGACTAAGAAAAAGAAAAACCCGCCAATAAAAGTCCCATATGACTCTGGTATGCTTGGAGAATGCTAAACACCTTCTTCCAATTTCTGCCCTGATATGGCAAGTTTAATTTTACTGGTTTTCATCTTCCTTTTCTCTTTTAATTTTTTCCCAGTATTCCTGATTCAGCTTGCATCCGGGGTCAGGGCCCTGGACATCCCCGAAATAACCATAGGCCCTTGCCCTGCACCCGCCGCACACATGCCTGTAATCACATACCCCGCAGTGGCCCTTGAATTCCTCTCTTTTTCTTATCTTCTTAAGCACATCTGACTTGTTCCATATCTCCTTTATGCTCTTTTCTCTGATATTCCCTAGTTTTATGGGAATGAACACGCAAGGAAAGATATCACCATTGGGTTCCATTGCGCCATAAAGCCTTGCAGCACCACAGCCCCCAATAAATTCACCAAGTGTTTTAGTCTTGCCCTGCAACGCCTCTATTGCGGCCTGGTTTGTGAAATGGGTTGCAACAGCAGGTCCAGAAGCATACTCTGCAGATATCCTTGCATACTGCGGCGCTGTGCACAGTGTCTGCAGCTTGCATTCCTTGTCCATGAGTTTGGAATAGAGGAACTTCAGAAGATCTTCTCTCTCCTGCGGTGTCAGATCCTGTTTAGCCATCTCTTTTCCTCTTCTTGTGGGAACAAAGTTAAAGGCTATCATCCTGTTAGCCCCCAATTTCTTTTCAATAAAATCAACCAGCTTTGGTATTATCTTTAAATTGTATTTGGTCACTGTTGTTGCAGCGCATGTATCCATACCAACAGCCACACAGTTCTTGATTCCTTCACAGGCCTTTTTCCATGCACCAGGAACCCTTCTTAGCTTGTCATGCTCTTTCTCAAAACCATCAAGGCTTATCTCAACATAACCCACTCCAGCATCTTTCATCCTCTTTGCTATCTCTGGTGTCACAAGTGTCCCATTGGTTGCCACTGTTACATAGAAATCCTTTTTCTTTGCGTAACTTGCAACCTCAAAGAAATCCTTTCTCATCAGAGGCTCACCGCCGGAGAATGCAATAGCAGCCACGCCTGCCCTTGCGAAATCATCTATTGCCTTTTTGGCCTCCTCTGTTGTAAGTTCATCAGGAAGGAATGTGCCATCAGAATTCTCATAACAGTGCTGACATCTCAGATTACAACAATGGGTGAAGTTCCAGACAACCAGAAAAGGCGCTATGCTGATCTGGGGCCTCTGAACCCCATACTTGGCTATGCCCTCCAGAACATTGACCAGAGCCCTTCTGAATATGGGGTCCTTCAGGGCATCACCCATCTGATTCTTGGTAACGCCAAACGAACCAGAACCCTTGTCTATTGCCATCTTGACAACCCTGTAACCCACCCTGTCCCTTATACCATGAAAATTAATATTGTCCCCTATGTATTTCCTCAAAAGCTTCTCCAGTCTCGGACCTTCTGCTGTATCGCCACACGCCATTCGAAGAAAACTTCTTGATATGGGATTGCCTAGCCAGTTCTCCACTGCCTTTGCAACCATCTCAGCATCATATTCTTCATTCCCCTCTGTTTCTTCTGGCATATTTAAAATTAAATAAAGGGTTTATATTTTTTAGTAAAATCTATAGAATTACGACCTTTGTTTTGCTTTTAACAAGCTTTTTGAATTTCTCCGGATCTCCTGATGTTATTGTGCCATAGTGCATGGGTATTGCTGTCTTTGGTTTTATCATATCAACAGCCTTTGCTGCCTCTTCCTCTGACATTGTATATGTTCCGCCAACAGGCAGCAACGCAACATCTATCCCCCCCAGGTTCTTCATTTCATATATATGGTCAGTGTCTCCTGCATGATATATGTTCAATCCGTCAACTCTTATCACAAACCCCAAGCCGTATCCCTCAGGGTGAAAATGCTTCCCTATATTATATGCATGGACTGCTTTTATCTTCACGCCCTTTTCTGTTATACTCTCCCCGGCTCCTATCTTTTTTCCTGCGCCGAGTTTCTTAACGGCTTCTCCTGTTGTGACTATAACAGTGCCTTCTTTCTTTATTTTATCAACTGATTCTGGATCGCAATGATCATAATGATCATGTGTTATAAGTATAAGGTCGGCCTTTTCCACATCCCCTGAAATCATGTAAGGATCTATATAGATGACAACATTTTTTCCCTTTATTTTAAAACCAGCATGACCCAGCCATTCTATCTTTACACCATCTGAAGTGTAGTCTTTTGGCATATCTTCATGCTTTATTTCTATTTTCTTTCTAAGGTTCTTTGGCAATCTCTTCTTGCCAAGACCTTTCAGATGATCCAGATTTCTCTTTAACATGCTCTCAAACGGTTAATTGATTAGCTCCTTACCACCAGTCACACACAATTGGTTAATAAGACTGGCGGGATGCGGAGCTCCTGGTTAATTGTTTGAGAGTAATTCCGCCGCGGCTGGTGTTCGCTGTTTGCCTCGCTGGGTGAAACCGCCGGTCTATTGAGCGGTGGAATTCTGATTTAAATTTCAGAACAAATATTAAAAAGCTGCACCTAAACCGCCCTGATAATGTTGCACTCAGCATCAACTTCCACAAAATGATGCGCCCGGCCAGACCTGAATGTTTCGCACTGATTCTCTGGAAGGTTATCCACATCCTGCCTGGGTGAATGGGCCACATCACACACCCAGCCATCTATGTTCCACTTGGTCCAGTTTATGTCAGAGATGCAGGGCCCGTCTTCCAGAGGCATGCCGTTTTCTTTTAACTCCAGACAAAGCTTCTGGCACAGGTCACTAACATTCGGAGCATGGCCTCCGGTGTCTTCACCTTCTTGGGTGCACCCGCTAATCAGCACAACAAAAACAATCAGAGCAGCGGGAAGAAGAAAATACGCTCTCATATTTATAATTAGAAAAGCCACTAAAAAGCTTTATGTTTTGTTCAGGTTTTTTCCATAAAGAAGTGGTTCTTCCACATATTTATATTCTTTGTCCATAAATCTCCTAAATACTGTTAATCAGCTCCGTTATTTCAGGACTCTTGCATTCTGCTATGGGATTGTCTGTTATCTTGCAGAGGATGGCTGTTAGCACCTGTTTTTCCATCTCTTCCCCGATGGTTTCTCCTGATCCGATTCTGAAGTACTTGCCTCCTAAAATCAGAAGGGGTATTCTTCCTTCAGGGGAATAATGATTGAAGACAGATATATCAGGCGAGTCCTGTTCCAGATCTATCTCTATCTTTTTGAATTCTATATAATCCTTGAACTTCTCTGTTATCTCCATAAAGATAGGCCTTTCCCATCTGCAGTGCGGACACCATGTGGTTCCGAAAAAATACACTTTTGGCGTGCCTTCTATTATAGCGGATTCTATATCCATGAATCCGCCTATTGTAGCCACACTAACTTGAGGTTCCAGGCCCTCGAAAGGGCACAGAACCCTGTTGGGATCCCCCCCGGGGTTGAATATGCAGTTTCCAGTAATAGGGTCACATGTTCCGTAAATTACCAGGTTTGCAAAGCCGTTTATAACAAGAACAAGGGAAACAAAGAACACTATTGTGAATATCCAGCTCATGGTTTCAAAGTGTTTGTGCGTGAACCTGGCAAGACCCATGTTTTTTTTCATAAGTTTTCCGACTATCTTGGCCTTCACCTTTTCATCAAAACCCGTTCTGCATGGTCTGAGTGTTACTCTTCGCGCGACGCAATCAAAGGCCTCTTTTGCCCATTTTCTGTATTTTGCTGAAAAAATGCTCAGCACGGCCAGCACAACAAGGGCAGCAATACATATAACCATAAGATTACCTCAGCTTTATTATCTTCTTAATCTCCTGAATGAGCACCCCAACCTCTTCCTTTGTATTGTATAAATAAAGCGAAGCACGCACAGAACCGTCTATACTTCTGGCCTTGAACCATGAATGAATGCAGTGCTGACCAGAACGAACCATGATATTGGAGTTCTGATCCAAAAGCATGGCAACATCATGGTGTTTCATGCCATTAACAGAAAAGGATGTTATGCTTCCCCTAAGTTCTGGTTTCTGCACGCCTATTATCTTAATCCCCCCTATGCTGGAAAGGCCCTCATGCATCTGCTTTGTGAGTTCCTGCTCATGCTTTCCTATCCTGTCCCTTCCTACAGAATTTAGATACTCTGCAGCAGCTGCCAGGCCGATCTCTCCTGCATAGTTCTGTAAACCTGCCTCAAACCTTTCTGGCGGTTCCAGGAATTTGTGACTATCGTAACTGCTCCATTCCACTGTTTCCCCGCCTACCATAAATGGCTTGAGTTTTTCATAATTTTCCTTTTTAACATAAAGAACACCTGTTCCTGTCGGGCCAAGCATTTTATGGCCTGAAAAGGCAAGGAAATCCGCACCCAGTTTATTCACATTCACAGCATGATGGGGAACCGCTTGTGCGCCATCAAGCAGCACCAAAGAACCATTATCATGGGCTGTTTTTATTATCTCCTTTACAGGAAGCGTGTATCCGTCCAGGTTTGAGGTGTAAACAAAGGAAACAAGCTTTACACCGCCTGTTAATGCGCTTTTGAATGCATCCATGTCAAAGGTGTGGTCCAGTTTTGATCTCACAACCTTGTGTATAACACCCTTCTTTTCTGCTAGCATATGGCATGGAAGAAGGTTAGAGTTGTGTTCTCTGTCTGTTGTAAGAACAATCTCACCTGACTTCAGAGTCAATGAATTAATAACAAGATTCAGTCCTTCTGTTGTGTTCCTGGTGAATATGATCTCTTCACTGTATTTTGCCCCCACAAACTTCTTGATGGTTTCTCTGGCCTTTTGCCTTGCGTCCTCCACCTGGCTGCTGAGTTTGTGTATACTCCTTCCAGCACATGCTGGGAAGTCATGGTAATACTGATTCATGGCCTCTATAACCTGCCTTGGCTTCAGGGCCATGCAGGCACTGTCAAAATATATTATAGGTTTTCCATTGATCTCCCTCTCAAGAACAGGGAAGTCTTTTCTTATCTTTTCAACATCCATGTAATTAGTCACCTTTTGTTATTAATAAAAATATCTATTTCTTCGGATTTCAGGGAAGTTATGTCACCACTTCCTTTTCTAACATATGAGCATCGCTCTTGGATATTTCATTTTCCAATCGAATATATTCTTTTTTGCAAAAACTGCAACAGAAGTAAGGTTTATTATTTCCCCTGTTTATCCAGTGTTTTC
>CAYNRQ010000026.1:0-15180 GCA_964399875.1 uncultured archaeon | reverse complement strand
TTAGAGGTAACTATGCAGTTTCTGCATAGTTTACGGATTTAAGTTCTTAAAGCCAAAGGAAGGCCATTGAGGGATCATATAAACGGTATGGAGGGCTTCTGGAGCTATGCAAAGACTTGGCTTTACCATTACAGGGGCATTCCAAGGAATTACTTCCATCTCTATCTCAAGGAGATAGAATTCAGGTTCAATAACAGGGATAAGGATTTATTTGATGAGGTTGTTAATCTATTGTTAGGAGGTAAGTTGGTCCCTAGAAGTTAACCATTACCTAATTTTTTCAATGAAACAGAAGCGAAGATAATTCAGGCTATTGTAGAGAGCAAAGGCGAATTATCACAGGCAGGGATTGTAAGCCTGACAGGGCTGCCAAAGGTAAAGGTATTCAGGGCTTTGGAAAAGCTCAGGCTTAAGGGGATGATAGAGAAAGAAAAAACCGGAAAGACCAACAAGATATCCCTCACTGAAGAGCTTAGGAAGGCATTTTTTGATTTTGAAATCATACCCAAACGTATTCAATTTTTTTTGCTATTTCATAAAATATTTTTTCAAATCCCCTGTCATAAATCACAACAGGCTTCATGCTCACCATGGCTTCTACAAACTTCCTGCTGTAAGGTATTTTACCAAGGACAGGAATATTGTTTTCCATTGCAAATTCAATTATTTTCCCAGAGAACGGCTTGTTCAAATCAAACTTGTTTATTACAATTCCGTGGGGGATTCCGAAGTGGTTAACGACTTCCAGGGCTCTTTTCATATCGCTCAGTGCTGCAGGGCTGGGTTCGGTTACAGCTATTACATAATCGCTTCCTAGTACAGATGCTATAACAGGGCATCCTATACCAGCGGCAGCATCTATGACCATTACATCTCCCCCCATTTTTTCTGCCTCTATTTTAACTTCACTCACAACCTTGCCGGAGCCGCTTGCACCCATTTTAAGCTGGCCAGAAACCAAAGGGAATCCATATCCTGTGTCTGCCCTTCCAATAACAGCGTTTTTAACCCTTCTCAGCTCTATTGCATTTTGCGGGCACACAAGCCTGCATGAGCCACACCCCTCGCACAAAAACCCATTTATCACAGGAATATTTTTACCTTTGTCCCATTCAATGGCTGAGAATGTGCATACATCCAGGCATTTTCGGCATGAGTTGCATTTTTCCCTGTCCAGGAATGCCTTGTAATTCGTGGAAATGAAACTTTCCTTTTCAAATTTCCCGATGCCGAATACAAGGGCAAGATTTGATGCATCAACATCGCAGTCAACTGCTACTATATTCTTCTTCCTTGACAAAAGAACAGCCATTGATGCTGCTATGCTGCTTTTCCCGACCCCTCCCTTACCTGAGAGTATGGTTATGCTTTTCATAACAACCCCGCTATTTTTTTGATGCTTTCGTGCTTTATTGGCTTGCCCTCTGAATATCTCTTCATTATCTCTTTGCTGTACGGGATTTCCGCCAGTATTTTTGTATTGTGTTTTTTTGCTGTTTTTTCTATATCCTTTTTCCCTGAGATGTCAGAGCGGTTCAGCAAAACATAACTCTTTATTCCAAGCCTTTCCATTAATTCAAGAATCAAATCAACGTCATGCCTGCCCAGTGGTGTAGGTTCTGTAACAGCAATGCCGATGTCAGCATCCAGGAGTGCAGCTATCACAGGGCAATGCGTACCTGCCGCAGTATCAATTATTATGTAATCATAGTCCTTTTCAATCGGCTTTATGTATTTCCTAACAGCGTTCACGACAAGGCTGGATTCCTCTATCCCGGGCTTTAGCCTTCCTGATATCATTTCTATAATTCCCTTACCTCTGAATATATGGCCTATTACATGCTCGTCTTCCTTTATAGCATCTGCAGGACAGGCTATTTTGCATGCTCTGCATCCTGTGCATTGTTCTGCAACAACAATGGGATATTTTCCCTTGACCTGCACAATCGCATTCTCCATGCAGACCTCTCTGCACCTGCCGCATTTTATGCACTTATTGGTGTCAAATTTGGGCATCATTATCTTAACGTCTTTTACCTTTTTGAGATCTACAGAAAGTATAAGGTGGTCATTCGGGCAGTCAACATCAAGGTCCAGAAGAAGAACCCTTCCCTTCTTGGAAAGCTCAATGCTCAGAGCAGTAGCTACCGTAGACTTTCCTGTTCCCCCTTTCCCTCCGGTTACTGCTATTTTTTTCATAATCTCTTCCTGTTAATTATATTAAAGTATAATATTAAGCAATCCCCCGGCTAAAAAAGCCAAGAAAATCATAATCCCGGTTGATTTTACCAAATCCTTCAACCCGAGCTCCCTGAACAATACAACGAACGTGGCAACACATGGAAAATACATGGTCAGCATAACGCTGGCTATTATTAATTGTTTTAGTGTCAAACCAAGAGGCAGCAACATGCCCACAGCGATATCCTTTCTTAAAAACCCTATTATTAGGGCTCCAATAGCATCCTTTGGCAGGCTTAATGCACCGACTATTAATGGCGCGGTAATTTCTCCTATAATACTGATTATCCCTGAAATATAAAGCATGTTTATGATTAGCACCCCAAGCAGGACGTATGGTATTGCAGTAGTCAAAAAGCTTCTTATCCTCATCAAGAGCTTTTTCAGTAGTGAATTCCAGTAAGGAATTCTGTATGGGGGAATTTCTATGAAGATTTCAGGACTTTCACCCCTCATAAACCTGTTAAGTAAGAGGCCAAGCACTACCCACACCACAAGCAAGGTACCAAAAACTATTCCCAGGCCTGCGATGCCATACCTCCCAACCAGCCCGATAATCATGGCAGTCTGGGCCATGCAGGGCACAGCTATTGCCATCAGCGTGGCAGCAATAAATCTCTGCCTCCTGGTTTCCAGTATTCTGGTTGACAGAGCACCCGGGACATTGCAGCCCAGGCCCAGCAGCATCGGAACAATGGATAATCCGTGCATTCCCAACCTGTGCATTACATTATCTATCAAGGTCGCAAGCCTTGGCAGATATCCGCTATCTTCCAGAACGCCTAAAATTAAATAAAAGGCAAATATATACGGCAATACCATTGCTATTGGAACATATAAGCCAGTGGTTAGCAAACCCATCGACTGAATATAATCTATCTGCCCCCCTATCAATCTTCCAATGAGAACATCATAGAAAAAACCAGAACCAAGAAGGCTGCTCAGGCCTGTTATCAGGGGATTATAAAGATTGAATAGTGGTTCAAAAACATTTGCAATCAGACCCTCGCCAATGAGCCTTATTAAATAAAACATAAAAAAGGCAACAACAAAAGCTATCGGTATGCCTGTGAGCGGTTTTATGGTTAAATCCTCTACCCTTTCCATAAGGGTATGATTTTTATATTTCACCATTTCTGTTTTTTTAATTATCTTTCCGATTTTTGCCCATCTCTCCTTATCTGTATGCCTGAAGGCATGCGCCTTGGCCTCCTTTAATCTTGAAACCAGTTTCTTGACCCCCTCCCCGGTTACAGCAACCGTTGGAACCACTGGAACCTTTAGCTCTTTCTCAAGTTTTTTCACATCAATATTGATTCCTTTATGCTTGGTTTCATCCCAAAAATTGAGCGCCACAATAACCGGTATCCTTTTTTCCAGCAATTGAAGCGTTAACTGCAAATTTCTTTCCAGGTTTGTCGCATCAACAACATTGATAACCAGGTCACCCTCTTTTAACATTTTTAATGCCACTTCCTCTGCTTTGGATGTTGGTTCCAGGGTATATGTTCCCGGAACATCTATAACCTCCACTGATTTTTTGTCAAACACCATTCTCCCCTCTATGAACTCAACGGTGGTCCCCGGATAATTGGAAATCATCACATTCACACCCGTTAGTCTGGAAAATAAGGCAGATTTCCCAACATTTTGATTTCCCATCAAGAGTATTTTCATTCTTCAACCTCCAAAAAAATCTTCATGGCCATGCCCCTCCCAAGACTAATTCTTCTATTGTCAATTTCTATAATAACAGGGCCCCTGAATGGCTCTGACACTATCTTTCTGATTATTTTCCCAACACGAATGTTAAGGGACGCTGCTCTCCTTCTGAACATAATGCCACCTTCTATTCTTTTTATCTTCGCTCTCTTCCCAGCACCAAGCCGAACCAATGAAATTTCCATATTTTACTTCTCCTTATCTTTGACAAAAAATCTTAATTTGCTTATGGTTTTCTTGCTAAGCACATGCTCCGCAAGGCATGCATCATGAAAAGCGGTCTTTTTATCAACACCAATCAATATGAAAAATTTTGCCAACAATTTATGCTTTGCATAGATATTTTTTGCAATCAATTTTCCCCTTTGCGTCAATTTTATTGGGCCATATCTTTCATATGTTGCCAAATTCTTGGCGGCAAGCTTTCTTATTGTTTCAGTTACACTTGGCAGCTTAACGTTAAGATTTGATGCTATGTCGTTTACTTTGGCATATCCCTTTTCCCTTTCAAAAACATAAATGGTTTCAATATAATCTTCAATGCTTTGTGAAAGCTTCATGAACAATCACCTGATTATATTAGCCAAGCCTAACTTTATAAATATTTCCCCAAATCAAACAGAAAGGCAGAATATCACTTAAAAAACTTCGTTTTCAGCCCGTCCACCACAAAGCATGCATTATATACAACCTCAATCATATTCTTTTTGCAAAACCCTACAGCTTTCTTCGATTCAGAGCCGGGCTGCATCCACACCTTTGAGATACCAAGCTCCCTGCATACTTTAACCACAGTCCCTGTTATTTTGGGCGGCACAACGGTGATTACAACATCCGGCTTCTCAGGCAGTGATTTCAGGCCAGGATAGCATTTATCTTTTTCTATCTCTTTATACTTTGGATTTACAGCATAAACCACTGGGAAAGCACGCTTTAAGGCCTTATATACCTTATAGCCCCACTTCTCCTTATTTATAGTAGCACCGACCACAGCGATTATGTTATCCTTTCCCAAAAACTTCTCTGTTTTCATATTATCTTCCAAAAACCCTATCCAGAAAGGACTTTTTCAGTCCAAGCCCACTTTCAATTTTGTTTTTCAGTCCGCTTTCGCTTGGCACACCAACGATTCTGTGAATCTCATTCCCGTCATCATCCAGAATTAAGATAGCAGGCATTGACATCACACCAAAACTTGCAGCCAGCCTTTTCCCCTCCCCTGTTTTCACCCTGATTTTTTCAAATCTCAGGCCATGCTCATAATATTCTGGTGCAAGCTTCTTTACAATACTTTCTGCACTTGGGCAGTGGGGGCAGCGTGATGAGACAAATAATAATATTTTCATCTCCCCACCGAAATGTTTTTATCCAACCATTCCTTCACAGTCGGTTCAGGCAGGGCCCCTATAAATTCATCCACAGCCTTCCCACCCTTAAACATTTTAACAGCAGGTATGCTCATTATTCCATATTTTTGGGCTGTTTCCTGGTTTTCACTAACATTAATTTTTGCCAGTATGAATTTCCCATTATATTCCTTTGCGAGCTTTTCCAGTACAGGTCCAAGCATCAGGCAGGGCGGGCACCATTGGGCCCAAAAATCCACAACCACTGGAACCCGTTTAGATTGCTCTATTACCTTTTCCTGAAACATATTATCATTGACTTCTATTTCTATTTGCATCTTATCACTCCTTACTTTTTCCATTAATTCTTTCATTCTTTTCTTTTTAATCTTTTCCAACTCATTCATTCATATCATTTTCCTTTACTAAAATTTAGGATAATGTTTTATATTTATAAAGGTATATAATGCGAGCTTAAATGTTTGGTTTTAACCAGCGGATAAAGCTGCATATTTTGAGTTATTATTATGGCAGAATACTACAAAAAACCTTTCAAGTTATTCGAATCATCAGCCCTTGAGAGCAAGGCCCCACTCGAATGCCTTCATGTTTTTGTCAATACCCTTTGGCACAGTGCTCTTGATGGCCTTAATTATAGATGCTTTTTTCAGGGGTAGCATACCCTTAGAAAGCGCAACTCCTATAGCCATGACATTGCCGAATATGGGGTTGCCAAGCCCTTTGGCGCAAATATTTGAGGCATTGGTCACCACCATCTCCCTGGCAAAGGGTTTTATCATTTTCAAAACCATGTCAATAGAAGGATAGCTGTCTTCTCCCATATTCACTGATATTGGCTTCAATGGATAGTTATCAATAACAAAGTTTGTCCTGTTTTGCCTGCAAAATAACACGCTCTTGCGGCCTCTATGGGCTCAAGGCCGAGGATAAGGTCTGCATGGGCCCTTGGTATAAATGGGGAGCGAACATCCCTCTCCTTCCCGAATCTCACATGGGTCGGTATTGAACCGCCCCTCTGGGCGAGTCCATGAAACTGCGTCCCTCTGACATAATATCCATCAAATGAAGCTGCTCTTGCTATAATAACTGATGTAACAAGAACCCCCTCTCCTCCTACACCTGTCAGTAAAACATTTACTCTCATTTTGAATCCTTCTTCATTTTATCTGAAGTGAATTTAGTAACAGGCACAACAGCGCCTGGCGGACAGGCCTGTACACAAAGGGAGCAGCCAAGGCACATGTCCTCATTTATAACCGCCTTATTCCCATCTATTGATATCGCGGGACAGGCTATATCCCTTGCTGGACCTACGCAACCCTTTGCCATATTTGAATTAATCCGGAACCTGGGCAGTTGTCCGCCCTGGGACTTGACAATCTTCCTGTAAAGAAGCCTGCACATACCCTTTGAAACAATGACGCTAAGCTCGTTCTTTTTGCTGAACTCTCTGATAGCAGCCTGAAGCTCCTTCTGGTTGAAGCTGTTGACAGTCCTGACATTCTTAACTCCAATAGCCCTTGCAACCGATTCAATATCAATGGGTGCGACCTTCTCGCCCATCGCAGTCACCCCGCTCCCTGGATTTGGCTCGTGACCGGTCATTGCTGTTATCCTGTTATCCATGACTATAATAAGAGGTTTCGAGCCATATAGACAAGGTTTGCAAGCCCCGGCATCCCTGCATGGAAGAATGTTGAATCGCCAATAAACATCACTGTTTTCTGGCTGCTCACTTTATTGATGCCATGTGTGAGGCCCCCACTGGCGCCCATTGAAATGAAAATCGGTCATTTCAAATGGCTTGAACATGCCAAGAATATAGCAGCCTATATCACCCGCAAAAACAGGTTTTTTATTGCCCAGCACCTTCTTCACTGCATAAAAAGTGGACCTGTGCGGACAGCCCGGGCACAAAACCGGCTTCCTTGCGGGTATCTTTATCTTTTTGAGATTCCTTTCATGCTGCCTAAAGTCGGGTTTTTCCATTCCCAATACAGGCGCTATGCCCTCCATTACCACGTCAGGATTGAATTCACTTACGCGGGAGAATATATCCTTGCCATGGATTTTAACCCTGGGATTTATATCCTTTGCAACCATTCTCACAAAATTCTCAAGTATTGGTTCCAGCTCCTCAACAACAATGGCCACATCCAGGCCTCTCAGAAACCTTGAAACAAATGTCCGGGAAATTGGGTATGTCATGACAAGCCTTGCAATCCTGGTGTTCTTGGGTTTAAGCTCCCTCACATGCTCATATGAGACCCCGCTCGTTATTATGCCTATTTTGCCATTACCCTCAATATAATTCAGCTTTGAATATTCTTTCTCAATTTTCTTTAGCACTTTCCTGTGCATTTCCTGCAGGTTGGGTTTTACGCTTATGTACCTCTTGAAGTCCTTAACAAACCTTCCGGTTCTTTTGGGTTTGGGTATTTTGCCTGGTTTAACCGTACCCGTAGCATGATTGACATAGTGGTTGTCCTGAGGATAACAGGTATCTCAAATGCCTTCTTTGTCAGATCCTTGGCTTCTTGGGGGTTTGAGGGTTCCAGTGTTGGCATGTAACCCATCTGCGAATAAAAGCGCGTGTCCTGCTCTGACTGGGCACTGCTGTGCCCGAACGGGTCATCGGCGACAACAAATACCATGCCACCCTTCACGCCTGTGTAGACAACAGGAAACACAGAATCGCTTGCTACGTTGAATCCAAAGTGTTTGACTGCGCTCAATGTTCTGGCTCCACAGTATGATGCCCCTGCGCAGGCCTCAAAGGCTAACTTCTCATTAGAGCTCCATTCAAAATAAATCTTCTTGGTCTCTCTTGCAACATCTGCCAGTGCAAGGCCAACCTCAGAACTTGGTGTCCCGGGATAGCAGGCTGAGAACCCGAGCCCGGCCTCAAGGGCGCCGCGGGCAATAGCCTCATTACCCAAAAGAACAACCTTCTTCCCTGTAGGGGCAAGAACTTCGGGATTATCCATAAATCAAATCACCCAATTATCTGGTTATACTTGGTCTTGGTGCAAGATAAATGTTATCATGTTTTTAATCTTTACAGCAACGATTGGACGCATCCTTTGTTGCAGTGCAGGAAAACATTGTCAATTTCCAGACGCAGTTAGGCCTATGCATATTTATTCAGTTTATCAATGATTTTTTTAAATTCACCTGCTGATTTGCAGTCATCCAAAACGAACGGCCTTCCACTCTCCCCTGATTTGACGATTTCAGCTTTCAGCTCCAGCCTACCCAAAAAATCTATACCTAAATCATTTGCTGCCTTTTCCCCTCCGCCTCTGCCAAAGACATCCCCTGACATATTTTCTATAATACCTAAAACAGGCACACCGAGTGTTTTTGCCATATTAGCAGATTTCCTTGCATCCACAACCGCTACATTTTGTGGTGTTGTGACAATTATAATACCATCAGGTTTCAAGACCTGCATGATTGTCAGGGGTGCATCACTCGTTCCAGAAGGCAGGTCAACAACCAAATAATCCAGTTTGCCCCACTCAACCTGCCCGAGGACCTGCATGATAGCATTTGAGAGCATCGGCCCCCGCCATATAATCGGCTGGTCTTCACTCTCCTGTAAAGATGCGAATGATACCACTTTCATTCCAAACCTTTTAACAGGCATTATTCTGTCCCCTTTTGCAGAGAATCTCTCATTTATGCTGAGAAACTTATTCACGTTTGGGCAGTCTATATCAGCATCAAGAAGCGCGATTTTGCTATCCTTTGCAAGAAAAGCAGCGAGATTGACTGCTATTGTTGTTTTCCCAACACCTCCCTTCCCGCTCATGACTGCTATTTTATGCCTTATGCCTGAAATGTTTTCCTCTACCATCTTAACCCTTTCCCCGAAAGCATCTTTATTGTGTTTTTGCATCATGATTGCTCCTTATTGAGCTGAAATCACTCATAAGCATTGGTTTCTTATTGGGGTTATATACTGCAGATGCCGGGTGGTAAAGTGGTATTATTTTTGTATCAAGCAGCAAATTTCTCACCCTGAAAACCCTTCCATGAACCTTCCCGATGCTTTCCGGCTTCAGTCCAAACTTTTCAAGAATATAGGCTGTTGCAAAGTTTCCAAGCGTGCATATTATTCTGGGCTTTATTATTGAAATCTGCCTGTCCAGATATGGGGTACATGCCTTTATCTCCTCGGGCATGGGATTTCGGTTTTTAGGCGGGCGGCATTTTATTATGTTTCCAATATATACATCCTCCCTCTTCAGATTAGCCAAAGCAAGCAGTTCATCCAGGACCTTGCCAGCCCTTCCAACAAAGGGCTTCCCCTGCTGGTCTTCATTATGCCCGGGCGCCTCGCCTATAAACATTATGCCAGAGTTCAATGAGCCTTCACCCACGACAGGATTGTTCCTGGTCTTCCACAGGCCGCACTTCTTACAGTCCTTTACCTCCCCCTCTAATTTCTTTACCTCCCCTTCTTTAGACATAAATTACCTTTCCTTCACTGTTTCAATTATTGCCACTATCATTTCGTATATTTTAGAACAGCATCCCCTTCTTTGACCCCCAGATTAGAGGCTATTACATTACATTTGGCTATTAGCATGAAAAATATATTTTTGAACTGGCTTAAGCCTTCATAATTTCCCTGACCCTTCGAGATAGTTACATCATGGTTTCTTATCCAGGATTCAACCTCCTTTGAATTTCTTACTGGCCCTGTGCCAGGGTCTCCATTATTGGTTTCCTTGAATTCAACACCCGGAATCCTGTCCATGCCAACATATTTGGCATCCTGCATAGTAGCATCATTTATTATAGGCCCTCCCTTTACTGCTACAGTAATCTTTGGCTTTTCAAGCCCGTTCTTCTTTTGGGCGTCCAAGATAGTTTCTATCAGCACCCTGTCGAATGCTATCTCTCCAGCATTGTCTGTGAAAAATAAAATATTTTTTGCGCTCCTTAACTCCTTCTTGAAATCCTGATAATCATCTATTGCAAATCGCTTACCCAGAATCTCCCCAATTGTTTTTTCAACATTAAAGTTGCCTCCTGCAGGGCCGAAATCCATGATGTTCCCTGCAATTGATATTCTTATTGCTGTTCCCAGCGGGTCAGGGCTCCCATCTATCCTTTCCTTTATTCTGGGAAGCAGTTTCAGCGCAAGCTCATTGCAGTTTTTCTTCGCTTCTCTATACGGATCTTCAATTCCTATCCCTTCCCTAATGATTCTGTGCACATTGTGTGCCAACTCCGGCGGTGTAAGCGACCAGTCCAGCCCTATTATGCATTCCATAACCTGCCTTAATATACTCTCGTGTATTTTTTCATCCTGGATATTCATCCTCACAGCCTTTAGCGCCTGCCTTTGAAAGCAGGGTATGCAATCCAGATTCATCTTCATTCTAATCACCAAATCTTGATTTTCCTAAGTTCCCGATGATTTATACGCTTCTTTGTCCTCTTCCCATACCTCTGCCTGCACCGCTGCCCATGCCAGCACCTATTCCTGCGCCTTGTCCGCTGCCGGGCTTGCCCATGAACATAGGTCCTGTGGCACCCTTCATTTCCTGAAGCTTTCCATCAGCAAACTTCTCCACTACTTCTTTCACTGTCCCTGAACCCTGGTAGATTTTAATTCCGAGCTGCTCAAAAACCGAAAAGGCCCTGGGCCCTACATTGCCTGTTATTACAGCCTTAACTCCCCGGTCAGCAACAAGCTGTGAGGATGTTATTCCTGCTCCTCCCATCTGGCCTGCTGCTATATTCTCTACATCTTGAGTACTCTTTATCTCCTTTCCGTCAAGCTCCACGATTACAAAGTTCGGGCACCTTCCAAAACGCATGTCAACCTGGCTGTCCAGGCCCTTGCCTGTTGCACTAACTGCTATTTTCATTTTTTCACCTCCTTCTATTTTTTCCTTTAATAAATCCATTTTCACCTTTTCCAGTTTTGATATTTCATCATCGATTGTTTTAAATATTTTCTTCATTTCATATCACCGCTGATATTGATTCTAATTTGTTATCTTGGTCTTGTCATGGCTGCTCCACACTTGGGGCATTTCTGCTGATAACACGGAACTCCTCTCTGATGGGCCGCCTTAGTACCGCAACTGGGGCAAACACATTGTCCGCCCGGTCCCAGGCCAAAACCCCCTGGCATTCTTCCTCTACCCATTCCGCCTGTTCCGCTACCTCTTCCATTTGGCATTTTATCGCACCTCCCTTATCATTCTATTTCCCTATGATTCTATCCCTTATCATTTTGCTTCCACACTTCGGGCACTTCATCTGGTAGCATGGCATACCTCTCTGGTGCTGAACCCTTTCCCCGCACTTTGTGCATACACATTCACCAGAAGGTCCCATCCCAAAGCCACCCATCCTTCCTTTCCATGTCATATCCTTTCCAAAACTCCCCTTATAGAAGCTTTTTCTTATTTCATCTTTCTTGCTTTCGACCTGTATAACAACATACTTCATATTTGGTATTATTTCTGTTAATTTATTCTTAATTTCATTTGTTATTTCCTCAACATCTTCCACCTTTAGTTTAGGCTCCAGTTTAATCTTCATCTCAGCGAATATTTCAGGGCCCAGCTTTTGTGTTTTGAGGTCCGAAAGCTCTATTTTATAATCCTTAAGCACGGCATTTATCTTCTTCTCAACATCCTCCCCCGCGGATACGTTGAGCAGGATGTCTGTTGTTTTTCTGCCAAGCTTTATGGAACCCCACATAATGTAGAGTCCGATAAGTATTGCAGCTATTGAATCGGCATATACCCAATACCCCGAAAGTATCAAGCCAATAAAAACACCCAATGATGTGAATACATCCATTCTTGAATGATTGGCATCGGCTATGAGGGCCATGCTTTCATATTTTTTGCCAACCCTCATTTTAAGCTCAGACATAACCAGATTTACTATTGCAGAGCCTGCCATTAATCCAAGAGCAAAATATGAAACAACCAGTGCCTTTGCTCCCATGTAACTGAGCACTGCCTCATAAATTATATAGACGGATGAAAGGAAGAGCACTATGGTTATGATAAATCCTGCTATTGTCTCGCTCTGGTGATGGCCATACGGATGCTCCTTATCCCCGGGCTTTTTAGAAGCCCTTATACCAATGTAGCTTATGCATGAGGTGACAATATCCATTCCTGAATGGATTCCCTCAGCAAGGACAGCTGATGACATGCTTATGAATCCAATCACAAGCTTGGCTAAGGTAAGGAAAACATTCACCATTACGCTCAGTATTGTAATCCCTTCCCTTTTCATATTCTTCCTCCCCTGAATCCACCTCTGCCAAATCTAGGCCCCATCCTGTATGGACCGCCTTCTATCTTTATGGCCTTTCCATTCACAAGTGCATCAGCTGTCTTTTTTCTCGCGCTTTCGTAAAGCCTCTGGAAGGTTGGCTGGGATATCTCCATCTTTTTTGCAGCCTCTGTTTGATCCAAATCCTCATAATCCTTGAGCCTGATAGCCTCGAATTCGTCAACAGTAAGTATAACCTGCTCTAACTGCATCATCCTTGTTCCTGCTGGCTTGAAATACGTTACATTAGGTTCAAACCAGACCCTCCTCATTATCCTTGGCCTTGGCATTAACGTGCGCCTCACAATCTTTAACAGTGCCTGATAGATTCATTCAACATAGTCAGACATTCTTCACTTTATTGTTTCTTTTCAAGTTCTTTAATCCTTTCCCCTATTGCTTTCAGGTCCCTTTCAATAAGCTCCTTCTCTGCTTTCAGGTCTGCAATCTCATCCTCTTTTCTGTACTGTGGCTGTGGATAAGCCTGGACCGGAGCTGCTGGTGCGTATTGGGCTGGCTGTACGGGCACGAATCTTGCTGGTACTGGAGCCTGCGCATATTGTGCATAAGCTGCGTAGCCAAATCTCCTTCCAAAACCGCGGCCTCTACCGAAACCCACACCTCTTCCAAACCCGCGACCCATGCCTCTTCCAAAGCCTGGGACTGGATTCGCGAATCCTGGTGCTGTATATCCGGCACAGTAACCTGCAGCCCTTCCTGTCATTGGGCCCATTCCCTGAGGACCTGTTCCATCTCCTGCTGGCATATTAACACCTCCTCGTGCATTTTGCATATATATTCATATTATATATAATGAATATATATTCATTAAACTATTTAAAGCTTTCGGTCCTTTGGCTTTGTTGAATAAGGGCTTCTGTTGCAGAAGTAGGGATTGTGTTGAAAAAGTGTATAAATTCCTTCATATTTCATAAGTGCTTGCTTGAAGAAGAGCCTAATTACAATAAGAATTGTGAATAATGTAAGTGTAAAAGATAATTAGTTTTCAATTATTTTTACCAATTCATAATCTCTTATTTTTTTGATTTCATTTTCTATTCTTTCGTCCGATTTCATTTTTTTGATAAAATCACTTATTGTTTTAATTTTTGGTGATTGATTAACTTCCGTACCAAAATATACATACATGATAGCGAAAAGAGTGTATGACAACATTTTACTCGGCCGGAAGTGTATATTCTGCGGCAATTACCATCTATACAAACTCAAGGATAAGCGACTCAAATGCAGACATTGTCATAGGATATACAGCCTTAACAAACTCAGAAAAAAGCTTGATATACTCTACCATTTCTATCTCGAGATATCAGCCAGGAAGACATCAATTGCATTGGGGTTATCATACAAATCCGTATCTGACAGATTCATGCAGTACAGATACAAGATGGCAGAGTATCTGCGTGAACAGTTCAAGGAATTGAGCGGTGACTTGGAGCTTGATGAAAGCTATTTCGGAGGGAAACGCAAAGGCAAGAGAGGCAGAGGAGCATATAACAAGGCAATCGTTTTCGGCATCGTGTCTCTCCCACAAACCCCTGACACGAGACATCTCTGCATCTGCAGAGATGCAGATACTGGAACGCCGTGGTAAAGTCTATACCGCAGTAGTACCCAATGTCAAGGCTAAGACATTATTGAAGCATATCAAGGAAAAGACAAAGAAAGGGTCAGTCTATTACACTGACACGTTCAGGAGCTATAACTCGCTGATAATCTACGGAAAGCATGAAAGGATTGACCATACCAAGACGCTTGTTGAGTACAACAAGCACATAAACGGCATAGAAGGTTTCTGGTCATTTGGCAAGGAACGGTTCATGAAGTATCATGGCATCAACAGGGATAATTATTACTGGTATCTCAAGGGGATGGAGTTCAGGTTCAACTACAGATATGAAGATTTATTTAAGCTGTTAGTGAAGTTAATTATAGGAGGTAATTTGGTCCGGAAATGACCTAATCACCTTTCTTTTTTCTACTGCACCCGCAACCCATATTTATAACCTCCTATTTCTTTATTAATTTTTCAACCTCTTTTTTACCTTTTTTCAATTCATCCACTTGCTCTGGATCTTTCTTTAACAGGAGTAACTGGAATTCCCCCACATGGGTTTTCTCTTCTTTGGCTATGTCCAGCAAGACCTTTCTTATAGCTTCACTATCTGTCATGGCTGCCATCTGCTCGTACAGGTCTATTGCGTCTAGTTCAGCTATTATTCCTGTTCTTAATATCTGCTTGTCTATGTTTTCCTTCTTGACTTTGTCCAGTTTTATTGGTATATTTGACATCATTTTTGCACCTCCTTTATTGGCATATATATTATATAATAGTGGTATATATATTAATAAATCCCGATAAGTTTACAGTTAATAAAAAGGAAACGTGTTCCATTTACCCTTTCCTAGACAATAGAAGCATATCTGTAAAATACTATTTTTGTTTTTGGGTACAGAAATCAGTTACGGGAATTCATCTACTGGCTGAAGCCATTAGGTTTCTTCTGCCATGCAA
>CAYNRQ010000025.1:0-15283 GCA_964399875.1 uncultured archaeon | reverse complement strand
TTAGATATTCTAAAACTTTATATATCATAAAATCCATATTTATATGTAAATTTTTACACTGTTTTGTTGACGTTGCGAGAAAAAGAAGCTTGAATTCATTGGGGGATGAATTGAAGCTTTAGGGAATTTGGGATTTTGCTTATTCTAGAATATATTAAGGTTAATGTATTAAAAAAGATTTCGACACTCTAAAACCTATGATGCAAAATATATTTTAGAGTGTATTAAAAAAAGGAGGGAACTATGGACTCACTTGTTCAGAAGGTATTTGAGAGTTTAGACAAACAGAAACCAACAGAAAGAGAAGTGCATGCACACACAGTGAATGGTGCCGCCAAAAGCATACAAGAACTTGGTGTTGATGTAAAGGAGGCAGAGATACTGGTTTTAGGAATAGGTGGTGCAGGAAACAACTGCATAACCACACTAACCAATATGGGAATCAAGGGTGCACAGACCCTTGCAGTGAATACAGATGCCAAACAGCTATCAGTCACCAATGCACATAAAAAGATTCTGATAGGTAAAGAATTAACAAGGGGTTTGGGAGCAGGAGGATATCCGGATATAGGAAGAAAAGCAGCAGAAGAAAGTGAAAGAGACTTAAAAAATATACTGAAAGAAGCAGATATGGTATACCTTGTTGCAGGACTTGGTGGTGGAACCGGAACAGGAGCAGGTCCTGTCGTAGCGAGGGTGGCAAAGGAGTCGGGAGCAATAGTAATAGGTTGTGTAACAATGCCTTTCAAGATAGAAGGTGCACGAATGGGCAAAGCAGAGGATGGGTTATGCCATCTTAGGCAGGTTTGCGATACTGTTATTGTAATAGAGAACGACAAGCTGCTAAGAATAGCGGGTGATCTGCCTTTGCAACAGGCATTTGGTGTTGCGGACAATCTCATATCAACAATAATAAAGGGTATAACAGAAACCATTTCCACGCCATCCTTGGTTAACCTTGACTATGCGGATGTAAAAACAATAATGCATTCAGGTGGAGTAGCAGCAGTTGGTTTTGGCGAATCAGACACCAAATCCAGGGCCGAAGAAGCAATAATGAAGGCGATGACAAACCCTCTTTTAGAAGTAAACTATGAGGGTGGTTCAGGCGCGCTTATACATGTAACTGGTGGCAGCAACCTAAAACTCGACGAGGTTAATTTAATAGGAGAGTATGTATCAAAACAGTTAGATCCAGATGCACAGATTATATGGGGAGCAAGGATAGACCCTGAGTTTGGAGAAAAAATAAGAGTGATAACAATAGTGACCGGGGTCAAGTCCCCATACATACTTGGGCCTCTTGCTGTTGAGGAAAGAATGGAAGAAAGGGACGCCAGACAGGAGTTGGGGATTCCTATAATAAGATAATCCCCGCTTGTTTTCTTTTTTGTCTAAATTACCCCAGCCACAGACTGGCGGGGTGTTATATATTGGTTAAACTGTTAGCCCATTAATTGAGAGTTATTCCCAGCAGCTAAACTAGTGGTCACGGACCAGTGGAATCTGATTTGAATCTATATCCATATGAATGAGAGCATCTTTGCTGCTCCATATAAAAAGAAACCAACAAGACTTTCTATGATATTTAATATAAATCCACCAATACCGGTTATAATAGCGAATACAGGGGCCAGAATTATAAGAAGAACGACACAGACGCCCAGTGCCAGGGCGCCCTTTAAGGCTCTTTTTGCATCAAAGAACAATGCAAACACACTGCCTGTTAGAATACCCCCTATATGGGAGATATTTGCAACATTAGCGAATTCTTTGGGCTGAAAATAGATAACAAGGGATTCGAATATCACGAACATTATTGCTATAATGCCCAGTGGCAATGGGATTACATACATATGAATTTTCTTGACAGGATTTAGTAGCATTGCTGCTCCCATTATACCAAACACTGCACCGCTTGCACCAACAACAAAGTTGGGGTTTGTTAGCATGAATATGAAATTTCCCAGAAGACCGCTTACAAAGTATATAGAGATAAACCACTCTCTTTTTACATCCTTTTCCAGAATCTTTCCAAAGAAGT
This sequence comes from uncultured archaeon, assembly GCA_964399875.1. Taxonomy (GTDB): domain Archaea; phylum Aenigmatarchaeota; class Aenigmatarchaeia; order QMZP01; family QMZP01; genus CAYNRQ01. Next base: position 13,239 of record CAYNRQ010000025.1, on the reverse strand, counting down.
AAAGGCCAAGCATATTGAAGAACAGGTGAGAAGCGCTCACATGCAGGAAAAGAGAGGTAATCCATCTCCACACCTCAATAGATGCAGGCCCTGAAAAGGAGAGGGTCTCGAAAACCCATGTCTGCACTTCTTTTGGGAATGAAAAAACCAAGATAAAAATTAAAGTGTTAAGTATTATCAGATAGTTGGTTACCTTTCCCATAATATTTTATTAAACCCCGGCAAATATATAGTATGGGCGGAGATAGACTCAGTGATGCTGAAACACAGAAACTTTTGAAGAGATTTAAAATCCCTCATGTGAAGCAATTCTTGACCAAAAATGAAAAACAGGCTGCCCGAATAGCAAATAAGATTGGTTATCCTGTTATACTAAAGATTTCTTCAAAGGATATTGTTCACAAAACAGACGTTGGTGGTGTTTTGACCGGCTTGGAATCTGCTGAGATGGTTGAAAATGGTTTTAACAAGATTGTGAGGAATGTTAAAAGAAAAAGACCAGATGCCAAGATTGATGGTGTACTGGTCCAAGAGACTGCCAATGGAAAAGAAGTTATAATCGGCTGCAAGCATGATGCACAGTTTGGTCCTGTTATTATGTTCGGTTTGGGTGGAATCTTTGTCGAGATTTTAAAGGATGTTAGTTTCAGGGTTGTTCCAATTAAAAGGAAAGATGCAAAAGAGATGATAAGAGAACTTAAAGGTTATAAAATATTAAAAGGTGCGAGAGGTCAGAAATCAGTCAACTTTGAGGCCTTGGAAGACTGTCTATTAAGGACATCTAATATGATATGGACTGACTATAAAGGCAGGTGGATAATAAAGGAGCTTGATATTAATCCGCTTTTTGTTGATGAAAAGAGAGCTGTGGCTGCTGATGTGAGAGTTATTAAGCGTTAGAAAAACATTTAAATAATACAATTAACATTTTTTTATCTAAATGGTGAATTTATGCCAAGGCCAGCATTGAGAACAGGGTTCCTAAGAAGGATAAGAAAGAAGCTTCCTGGTGGTGCATCAATAGTATATTACTTTAAGAAGAAGCCTAAAGCAGCAGTATGTGCCAGATGCAAGAAGCCTTTACATGGCGTGTCCGGGATTTCTAGCTCCAGGAAGAAAAAATCAGCAAAGAGCAAAAGAAAACCACAAAGGCCTTATGGCGGAAATTTATGCTCAAAATGCGCAAGGGTCGTGATCAAGGAGAAGAAACTTAAGAGGGTGAGAAAATGATTGATGTCGGAAGAATATGCTTAAAAACAGCTGGGAGGGAAGCCGGCAGGTATTGTGTTGTGATAAATAAGATAGACGAGAATTTTGTAATGGTAACAGGGCCCAAATCAGCAACAAATGTTAAGAGAAGAAGGTGCAATATTCTGCATCTGGAACCGCTTGAAGAAAGAATCAAGATAAAGGCAGATGCGTCAGATTCTGAGGTTATTAAAGAATATGAGAAGTCAGGCATATTCTCAAGGTTTAATATAGAAAAACCTTCACCAGAAAAAATCAAGGCTATTCAAGAGATGAAGGCCATAAAGGAGAAAGAAAAGAAGGAAAGACCTCCGGAAAAACCAAAGATAAAACCCAAGAAGAAAGAGAAAAGCACAGAAAAGAAGAAGGGAGATAAAAAAGAAGGGTCAGAGAAAGAGAAGAAAGGCCTGCTAAAGGGAAAGATAAAATTCAAACCCGGTGTAAAGAAGATAGCGGAAAAAAAGAAACCAGCCAAGACAAAAAAGGTTAAAAAGAGCAAGAAGTAATAACATATGCGGATTTTAAGAGCTTTTTTAGTTAGTATATGCGATATTCATATTTATAACAAACAAGTTAGGATAGATTTACAAACTTCTAGAAACAGTTATGCATTCAACACTCTGGACATTTTCTACAGAATCCAGCCTGTTCTCAAGTTTTTCTATTTCACCTTCTGCATCAGGTATTATGGTTGTGAATTTCAATGCCTTGAGGCCAAAGGCTATTGGCTCCTCTTCCAATCTTTGTGGTTTTAGCTTTTCTAGCTCTTTTTTTATGTTCTCGAAGTCCTCTGGTTTTTCAGGCATTATTTTGAAAACAACAATAACATCTCCCATATTATTTCACCTTATGGGCCCTGAAACCCGCATTTTGGGCAGGTATAGGAATTCTCAAGTCTCTTGCATTTCTCACAACGAATAATCTTTTCCTTACCGCATTTAGGACAAGTGAACTCTACCCAGTTCTTCTCTGTTTCAATACTTCTTCCACAGCTCACACATTTCACATTATCACCAGATCTTAACTATTTGTAGGATAGGTATTTAAATGTTGGTAAGTTCTCTCTTTAGAAAGAAAAGGCTCACTCCCAGACAAATTCAAACCCATTGAACTCATGCGCTTTTTGTCTTTCAGTGTGCTTCCAGTAAAACATGAGTATTGCTCCTGTCACTATTCCACCAATGTGACCAAAGTTTGCTATTCCTGGTTGAAGACCTGTCAGGCCAAGAAAAAGCTCAAAGCCAGCAAAAAACACCACAGCGAACCTTGCTGGTAAAGGTATGCCCGGGGGTACAAAAATTATATTTCTTGGGAACAGGAATCCGTATGCAGTTAAAACTGCAAATACAGCTCCAGATGCGCCTAACATTGGCGTATATGATAAGCCTGTCAGCATTAAATACAGAAGAGATGAACCAACACCTGATACAATGTAAAGGATTAGGTATTTTTTCCATCCCAGTGTCCTTTCAACCATAACACCAAAGATGAACAAAACAAACATGTTAATCATTATATGGACAATATCCCCGTGAAGGAACATATAAGTAAAGAATTGCCAGTATGAACCCCCCACACCCATGGCCGGGGTTAAGGCAAATAATTCTGTGAAACCATTGAATAGAGCTTGTGCTATAAAAATTACAGCGCTAATTATAATTAGTGACAGTGTTACACGCATAATAATAATAGGTGGGTTGCTTTTTAAATTATGCCTTTTTCTTTTTCTTTCTCCACCATAAGAAGATTATTATAACAATTATTACTATTGCTCCTGTTCCCATTGCTGTCCCATCTGCAGTCTGCGGTGCTTTAAAATCCAGTACTATGTCCTTTGTTACTTGATTTTTTTCTATTCCCGGTCCCATGTAATTCAACACCAGCTGACCGCTTCCTTTAAGGACCAGTGGAAAATCAAATGTTGTCTTTTTATTTTCTTTTATCTGGCTTATGTAATCTATGTCAAGCATTTTACCGTCCATAATAAGTTTTGCCTCAACAGCCTTTGCTTCTGCTGTTCCTTTGTTTGCAACCTCTATTCGAAGTATATTCCTATTGAATAAGGCCTCTTTTTTTATCACCTCAAGCTGAACAGAACCAGATACCGGTATCCCTATGGTTTTTGTTTCTGTTTTCAGGGTATTGCTTTCATCTTTATATCTAATAGTCAGAGCTGGTGTATATGTTTCTTCTCCTGCACTAGAAGCGATGCTTATCTGCATCTTTATGTTTTTTGATTCTCCGGGTTCTATGTCACCTGCAAATATTTCGCCCATTGAAAGCAGTGGTTTTAAATAAGTGTTGTTTGGGAACTCTATCTCCACATTGTTTGCTTTTCCTGTTCCAACATTTTTTATTTTTAATCCCAGCTCAGCAACATCCCCTGGATTTAATTTCTCAGGATCCAATGTCACATTCTCTATTATAAGTTTTGGTTCCCCCTGAACCTTTATTGATACCTCATCCAATTGGCTTACTATTGATCCGATTTGACGGGAATATATTTTTATTTTGTAATTATTCGATATGGCCTCACTATCTACCTGAATATTATAGCTTGTTTTCACAGAGTCTGAAGGGCCTATTATCCCGAAATTCTTTGTTTGCTGCTCTCCAGGAAGCAATATGAATGGACTGGAAAGATTGATCTCTACTATAAGATTTTCAGAGGCGCCATAACCATTGTTTTGTATCTCAATCTCTATTGTTACAACATCACCGGGCTGAACAGGGTATGGTGTTTGATTTATTAAGATTATATCTATTTTTGGGGCTGGTGAAGGTGCCTGTGCTGCTGCATTTACAGTTATCAATAAGAATGCCAAAAAAATACAGATTAAAGATTTTCTTCCCATTATCTCCCAGCCTTTGTTTCCTTTATTATCTTCCCGTCACGGATATTTATAATTTTGTTTGCAAATGTGCTAACTTTGGGGTCGTGCGTTACCAATATTATTGTATATCCCTTTTCTTTATTTAAAGTTTTCAATAACTGCAGTATTTTATTCCCTGTTTTTGTATCAAGGTTTCCTGTCGGCTCATCACCAAGAATTATTTTGGGGTCATTTGCTAATGCTCTTGCGATTGCGACCCTTTGCTGCTCGCCGCCCGAGAGTTCAGAAGGTCTGTGGGTTATTCTTTTTGACAGGCCTACAATGTTAAGTAATTCCCTTGCCCTCTTCTTTGCTTCATGTTTTGATTTGCCCACAATCCTTAGAGCAAATTCCACATTTTCCAATGCCGTGAAGCTCTGTACAAGATTATACTGCTGAAATATGAAACCTATCTTTTCACCCCTTATCTTTGCAAGCTGATTATCAGAAAGCTCTTTTGTGTCAATACCGTCTATAAACACTTGCCCTGACGTGGGTTTGAGAAGACACCCTATTATATCAAGGAGCGTTGTCTTTCCACTCCCTGATGGTCCGGTTATAGAAACAAAGGATCCCCTGGTGAAGCATATACTCACATCTTTCAGTACATGCACCTCTGATGGAAGACCTTGGTTGTAGTATTTATTTACATTCTTTATCTCTATAACACACGTTTTTGCTTTTTTCATATATAGTCACTTATTATTTAGATATTAATTATATTATTCATACCTCAGCGCTTCAACTGGGTCGATTTTTGCTGCCTCCCATGCTGGATATATACCACCTAAAACGCCCAGTAACAGCGCAAAGGCCATGCTGCTTGCTGCTAATCCTATTGTGATTGTTGCGGGTATTTCCCCCCCTGTTGCCATTACCAGTATCAATGCACCAACACCACCAAGTAAAAGCCCTATAAGACCTCCGAACAGGCTTATCAGTACGGACTCTGTAAGGATTTGCATGAGCACCTTTCTATTGCTGGCGCCTATGGCCTTCATTACGCCTATCTCCCTGCGCCTTTCCATAACAGCCATTATCATTGTGTTTAGAACACCCAGCCCACCGACAAAAGCTGCTATTGCGCCAATGCCAAACATGAATAATCTTATATTATTCACCACATTGGATGCAACCCGTGCGAAGTCCTTTGATGTTATTGCAGCGAGTGTTTCGTCAGCGTCTGTTATATCTTCGGCTATTCTTTCAGCGTCCTTAACATCTTCAGGGATGATATAAAGCATCTGGTATGTATCTATGCCCATGGCTTCCTTAAGATCCCTTATGTTAGTAATAATATTATTGTCTATCTGATTATTATTTGTCAGTTCTATTATGCCTATAACCTCAAATTCCATATCTTTTATTGCGATGAAATCACCGACTCCTATGTTTTTTTCATCAGCCATATTCTTTCCTATCATCATGACATTGGTGTCGCTTTCTTCAAGTTTCTTTCCACTATACATGCCTATATTTTCACCTATAAAATAATGACTTTTTTCCGGATCAATGCCCACGACCATCATGTCAGGCATTCCAAAGCCAAGACCCTCTGACTCTATATAAAAATTCATTGGTGCCACATCCTTTACACCGTCTATATCCATTATTTTTTCGATCTGTTCATCTGTTATATCAGACCCAGAAAAACCTGTCTGGAAACTTCCAGCACCCTCTTGCTGCACCATTATTTTACCGGCAGATATCTCAAACGTTGACTGAAAAAAGCTGTTTATACCCTCTGCAAAAGAACCCAGGGCTACTATTACTGCTATACCTATTATTATGCCAAGAACAGTGAATGCTGTTCTTGATTTCTGCCGCATTATATTTTTGTATGCAATATCTATCATTTTATCCTCTCAATGCATCCACAGGGTCAAGCTTTGCAGCTTTCCATGCAGGGTAAAGGCCCCCTGCAAACCCGAGGGCAAAGGCAAATGCCAGGCTTCCTATAGCAAGGGCTGGTGTGACAGCAGCTGTCAAAAGTCCACCAGTCATCACACCAAAACCAAATGATGCAACCCAACCCAGGAAAAGTCCTATCATACCACCTGTCAGGCTTAGCAGAGACGATTCTGTTAATATCTGAAACAATATGAATCTTCTTGTTGCGCCTATGGCCTTCATTACCCCTATCTCCCTGCGCCTTTCCATAACAGCCATTATCATTGTGTTTAGAACACCCAGCCCACCGACAAAAGCTGCTATTGCGCCAATGCCAAATGTAAATATCCTTATCTGGTCCATTATTTCAGAAACCATTCTAATCATATCTGTGGATGTCATTGCTTCAAGTGTATCATCATTATCCTCTACCTCATCAGCAAAATCCTCTGCTGTCTCTGGGTCTTCTAATACAACATAAACCATCTGGTAGGTGTCTATGTCCAATGCATCCTGAAGATCTGTTAATGGGACAATTAAACTCATGTCAACATCGTTTATCCCTGTTTCTTCTGCCACACCAACTATTTCAAAGCTTTTGTCCTTAAAATCAAAGAGGTCACCCACAGCAAGTCTCATGCTCTCGGCTACTGTTATTCCTGCTATTGCAACATCTGACTCATCAGGATCTGGCCTTCTGCCTTCTGACATCTCTATTGTTTCACCTATGAAATAATCTATCTTGTCTATCTCCATTCCTATTATCGCCCATGTGGATATTTCATGACCAGGGCCAAAAGGCGGCATGTGCCAGACCATTGGCACTGTTTCCTTGACGCCTGGCATGTCATTTATTATTTCCAGTTGCTCATCTGTGACATCAGAACCTGAGAAAGCGCTCATTACTCCTCCGGAGCCTTTCTGAAATACCATTACCTTTCCTGTCATTGCACCAAGCTCCTCAGTTACCATTAAACTCATGCCTTCAGAAAAAGAACCCAGTGCAACAATTGCTGCTATACCTATAATTATGCCTAGTGTGGTCAGTATGGTTCTGGTTTTCCTTCTTTTCATATTTTTCAGAGCAAAATCAAGCATATATAATAAAATGTAAATGATTATTAAAATATGGAAGACAGGTTTTATGGTGTTGCATTTGTTTTCACTTTTGTTTGTACAGTTGTTTATTTGCTCACCAGAGTCTTCCCGGCATTGAATCAGGTTTTGTGCTTGTTTCAAATACTGCTTTGGAAAGACCATGGACCATTATAACCCATATCTTTGTGCACACAGATTTTAATCATCTTTATTTCAATATGTTCGCCCTTGCCATGTTTGGTTCAATTCTGGAAAAATACATAGGTTCTAAAAAATTTCTTATAGTTTTCTTTTCTGCCGGTATTATTTCATCCATAGCTGATATTTTATTTTATTCCGCAACCCTGGGGACATCAGGAGCCATATTCGGTTTATTGGGAGCCCTTACTGTAATAAGGCCCAAGCAGGTTGTGTGGGCCCTTGGTGTTCCCATGTATATAGTAATTGCTGCCTTTGTATGGGTGGGGGTTGATCTGGCTGGTTTGTTTTCTCCGGATGGAACGGCCCATGCTGCACATTTGTTTGGTATGGGTGGTGGCTTTGCTTCTGGTTTCTTGTTGAGAAGCAGATATACTGAACCGAAAAGGCCAAAGAAAAAGGAGATAATATCTGACAGGGAACTGGATGAATGGGAAGAAAAATATATGAAGTAAATTATTTTTCTTCTTTCTTGGTAGATTTTTCCAATTCTTTTCTTATAGCCACAAGTTCCCTTGATATCCTCCTTAGAAATAATGTTATGGTATCCATCTTTAATAATTGGGATTGTTGTTTATAAACTTTACTTTTTGTAAGGCTTTTACCAAAATGGTTCGAAAAGGCATAAAGGTTATGCGTTTAAATTTAAAAAATGGTAAGTGAAGAAAAAGGAATAATAAGGCTTCTGGGAAAAAAATACACGTACAATATGCTTAGAAGCCTTGAAAAAGGCCCCAGACGTTTCAAGGCAATGTCTGATGTCTGTGCTGTAGAAAAAATGAGGAGTCAAAGGCTCAGGGAATTGGAATCCTTGAATCTTATAAAAGTAAGGGCAAAGAGAATGGGAAGAAGAGCTGTTTCTATTTATTCTCTTTCTGAAAAAGGGAAAAAAGCACTAAAGCTGGCTGAAAGCATAAAAAAACTTGAATATGAAAACTCACAATAATCCTGATTCTTTTAGACTTATATAACAGCTATCTCCAATTATAATGTGGTCCAACATTTCTATTCCCAGAAGTTTCCCTGCCTTTACAAGTTTCTTTGTTACTATTATATCCCTTTGGCTGGGTTCTGGATCACCAGATGGGTGGTTATGAATTAATATAATAGCTGCAGCTGCTTCAGAGATTGCATTCCTGAATATGTCACTTGGCTGAATAGAATTTGCATTCAAACCTCCAATTGAAATGGTATCTTCTTTCAGGAGTCTGAGTTTAGAATCTAGGTAAAGACCTTTCAAAACTTCCTTTTTCATACCCCTCATTTTTGATATAAAAATTTTTGCAATTTCTTCCGCTGTTTTTATCTTATTTTTTCTCTCTGGTATATGAACAGTCATTCTTTTACCCAGTTCAATGGCAGCAACTAATTGGCAGGCCTTAGCATCACTTATACCGGATATTTTCTTTAGTTTGGTCACAGTAATTTGAGAGAAATCTTTTAGATTATACTTTGATAATATTCTTCGTACAATGTCAAGAACTGTTTCATTTTTATTTCCTGTTCCAAGTATGGCTGCCATCAGTTCCTGATTACTAAGAGTGCTTGGACCGAATCTTATAAGCCGTTCTCTAGGTCTTTCATCTTCGGGTAGATCTTTAAGTTTTACAATTTGTCTGCTATGTTTTTTCACTTCCATAAAATTGAATTGGTTTTATTATATAAAATTAGATGCCACTATGTCACCCCTGGCTAAAGCCATGGGTTTGTTGGTTCGACATAACTCGTAAACCTAGTATCCAGAAAAGACATTTGCATAGGTGGTGCAAAAATTGCTTTGCTAACAGCAACTTTACTTTGGGTATGATCACCAAATAATAGTGTTTGTTCAGCATGTTCCATAAAATAATATATCTGTCAGTTAAAATACTAAGTATCTGGTATGTTTCTGATAAATTACAGTATCCATTCTGTTCCTTCTTTGCCTTCCTTTATTTTCTGGATTATGTATTCTATGTTTTTTTCTGTAATGTCTCTACCACCCAAACCTGCTATGAATCCTGAGATTTTTGGTTTGCCATCCATCTGGTAAAGAGCTGATTTCACTTCATCATAAAGAGCTCCGTTGTGACCTATGGATATATCCTTTTCCAGGATTCCTATTGATTTTAGGTCTTTGCATTTCTTTCTTAACGCTTCTGCTGGAAATGGTCTCAGGGCTTTTACCCTTATCAGGCCTGTGTTCTCTTTTTCTATAACAGGTCTTGCCGTGCCCGCCACAGAGCCTATTGTTATCAGGGCGTGTTCCTTGCCTTCCATGTTTGCTGTTTCTATAAGCCCGTTACCATACTTTCTTCCCACAGCAGATGCGTATTCTGAGTTTGTTTTCTGGATTGTTTCAAGGGCTTTTTCCATTGCTTCCTGTTGCTGTTTCTTGAAAAACATATAGTGCTGGGGGCCGCCTACCGCACCCAGGGTGAGTGGTTTTGATGGATTCAGGGTGTCTGCCGGGCTTAATTCTGGCAGGAATTTTTTCACTGTTTCCTGGTCTGTTGTTTTCACTGGTTCATATGTATGGGTGATAAGAAAACCATCCAAACACACCATAACAGGTGTTCTCAACCCTTCTGCAATCCTGAATGCATGTATCTGGGTATCAAAGGCTTCCTGGGCTGTTTCCACATAAAGCTGTATCCATCCTGAATCCCTTTGTGAAAAAGAATCTTGCTGATCATTCCATATGTTCAGGGGGCTGTTAAGGGCCCTGTTTGCAACTGTCATGACTATGGGCAGCCTCATTCCGCTTGCTGCAAAGAGCATCTCATGCATGAGAGCCAGGCCCTGGCTTGCAGTTGCTGTGTATGTTCTCGCACCTGTTGCTGAGGCTCCAATGCATGCTGACATTGCACTGTGCTCTGACTCCACCATCACAAGCTCTGCATCTATGTCCCCATCAGCAACCATCTGGGCGATTGTTTCGGATATAATGGTCTGGGGTGTGATGGGATATACTGCTATAACATCCGGTTTGCAGAGTTTAACTGCCTCAGCTACTGATTGAGCACCTGATATTACTTTCTTGGACATACTAAACCATTCCTTTTTTCGTCTCCTTTGAAATCCATTCTAGGAAATCTGGGTTTCCTTTCACAATTTTCAGGAACTCTATTCCTGGTGTTTCATACGAATGGGTTTTCCTGACCTCTTCTATTATCTTATCTGTGAGTTCTTTTCTTGTTTTTATTATTAACAGGGACTCGGTGGTGTTTTCTATCTTTCCCTTCCACCAGTATATGGAATTTATTTTTGGTATAATATTACAGCAGGCCACAAGCTTTTTTTCTAAAAGATTTCCTGCTATCTTTTTTCCTTCCACTTCATTCTTTGCTGTTATGAAACCGGCTGCATAACTCATTCCTCACCCTCCTTTTCTGATTCCATGGCCTTTGCAGGGCATTCCTGGACGCATATCATGCACCCCTTGCAGTAATCATAATCTATCTCTACTATCCTTTTTCCATTCTTTTCTTTTATCTTTATACAACCCTCGGGGCAGTACCATACACATATACCGCACCCTGTGCATCTGTCTGTGGAGACTGGTCTGGATGATCTCCAGGATCCTGTTTTGTTTTTCCTGGATGATCCTGGTTCTCTTATCACTGCCGCTGTTGAAACTGCCTGGACGGCTTTTTTCTGGGTCATTCATTGCCTCCAAACTTATTGTAGGCCTCTTCGGCCAGTTTCCTGTTTATCTCTCCAGTCTTTGCTGGAAATCTTTCTTCAACAACCTTCCTGACAGACTCCAAGGTCACAAGGCCTGTCATCCTGGCAAAGGCCCCCAGCATGGCTGTATTTACTATTGGCCTGCCAAGGACTTCCATGGCGATCTTTGTTGCGTCAAAGGCCTGGATTTTTTGCTGGCCTGCTGCCTTTATTTCCTTATTGGAATTGACCATTATGGTGGATTCCTGCTTTAGCCTCCCTGAAACATCTGGCAGATTAAGAAGGGATGGGTCCAGGACAACAATGTAATCAGGATTGTATATCTGGGCCCTTGTTGTTATTGGAGTGTCTGATATCCTGCAAAAGGCCTTCACAGGGGCCCCTCTCCTTTCCGGACCAAAAGCTGGAAAGGCCTGGGAGTATTTCCCGTCAAGGCCTGCCGCCTTGGCCAGAAGTTCCACCAAGGTAACAGCACCCATTCCTCCTCTTCCATGGACCCTTATCTCGGTCATATAACCCAGTATTGGGGTATGGTAGATTTATAAATGTTATGTGTGTTTAAGACAAAAGACGAAAATCAGAACTTATACCCCAGATCTTCAAAGATCTTTCTCATCTTCTGGGAATCCTTCCATGTAATGGGGCTTTCAGAGATTATGGTCACATCCAGGCCTCTGTTTAGAATTTCTTCTGCTAGAGGTTTGAATGGGGGGTTGCTGTCCAAGACCACGTGGTTTTTTTCTCCCTTGGCTGTGAATTCTATTCCTGAGAAATGGATATGAAGGTGTTTGAGCTTTAGGGCCTTTAGTTTATCTAAGGCCTCTGCGTAGTTTATCCTCCCGTAATTGCGGGCGTAAAGATGAGCGAAGTCCACACACATGAAACACCCTGTTTCCTTTACAAGACGGATTGTTTCATCAAGGCTTCCCAGGGCCGAGTGCTTTCCTGTTGTTTCAGGGGACAGCTTGCAGTTCCATCTGTTTTTCTTTATGGTTTTCTGCATGTCCAGTACAGCCTCCCTGGTGATCTGGAAGACCTTTTCCTTGTCCCGCCCTCCGAAATATGAAGGGTGGAAAACCACCGGCCCACCCCCCATATGGTGCATTCTTTCGCAGGAATCCAGTATCCTTTTCTTGCTTTCCTTGATCTTCTTTGGTTCCTTAGAGGCCAGGTTTATATAGTAAGGCGCATGTATACTTAATTCTATATTGTTTCTCTTTGCTTCTATGCCTATTTTTTTGGCTAATTCTATGCTCATATGAACGCCCCTCACAAATTCAACTTCCAGGGCCTGAAGGCCTAATCCAGGCAGCTTCTGCACGCCCTCTACAGTAGAATTAGAATATCCTCCTGATCCCGCAGGGCCTAACCTGACTTTGGCTTTCATGTAGCCCACCATGTCTTCCTTATGTTTTTCATGGATTTCTTCACTGAGTTCCAGTCTGTAAAGACCTCAAAACCTATTGTTCCCTGATAGTTTATTTTCTTCAGGGCCTTTGCGACTTCCTGGAAATCTATCTTGCCCTGTCCTATGGCGATGTGCTGGTCTTCAAGACCGTTGTTGTCGCTAATGTGGATGTGAACCAGTTTTTTTCTGAATCTTTTGATGTATTTCTTGATCTCTTTCATTCCTCCGATGACAAAAGCATGGGCCACATCCAGATGCACATAAAGGTCCTGGGTTTTGTCTATTATATATTTAAAATCCTTGAACTCTTTAAAGCCAACACCCGGGACATTTTCAAGCATTACTTTTACTCCATGTTTTTTTGCGTATGAAACAATTTCTCTCATGGATTCTGCAAAGATGTTCAGGGCGTGCTTTTTGTAACCTTTGGTTTTGTACGGCATCCCCACAGCATATGCATGAAAGTTTATATACTCTGAACCAAGAAGTTTTGTCGCCCTGACAGCCTTCTTGGCCTCTTCAATCCACGCCTTTCTTATAGCAGGATAAAAGCTTCCGAAATTCATCCACCATGCTGTGTGGCTGATTACGGATAGATTGTATTTCTTTATTGCTCTTTTTATCTCTGCTTTTCTCTTAATGATAATTTCAGGTTTTCCATTGGGGATTTCTATATTTATCTCTACAAAATCAAAACCGGATTTGCCTATCTTCTCTATCTCCTTGACAATATCCTTTGTAGGATTTGTTAAACATCCGAACTTTGGCAACATAATAACAGAATTTGTTTTTATTGGTTATAAATCTCAAACGGTTAATTGATTAGCTCCTTACCACCAGTCACACACAATTGGTTAA
>CAYNRQ010000024.1:0-15486 GCA_964399875.1 uncultured archaeon | reverse complement strand
GAGCTCCGCATCCCGCCAGTCTTATTAACCAATTGTGTGTGACTGGTGGTAAGGATCTAATCAATTAACCGTTTGAGAAGCTTTTAGAAACAGCTATTTGTATCGCACAGAAAATTCCCTTTCACAGTAATGGCATCTGGCTCTTAATGGATGACCTTTTGAAACAATGTGATATTTTCTCCTTCCTTTTTCTGCATGTGTTATGCAGTTTCTGTTCTCGCATTCTATTATATCTGATTCTACATAATCGCCAGCGCATTCCCATGCCTCTTTCTTTTTTACCACATCCCTGTCCTTTATCCAGTTAACCGTGCATCCAGGATCTATTGCAGCAATCTCAGTAAGAACAGGTGAACCCTCGTCCAGGTGTATGCCATATATCTTAACCACACCCTTTGGCAGTTTTCCTTGTCTCCCCTTTCTTTCCGCCATCTTTTCGCTTTGGAAACCTATTGCCTGTGCAATAATAGGCGTCTTTCCGCTTTCCCATGTCCTGTAAACCAGAACATCCCTGATAGCTTCCAACCTGTCCGGAAATATATGATCAAGATTCATTCCCATTATCATGTCCGGAAGGGGTTTTTCCACGTTATTTATTTTATCATTCATAATGTCACTTCTCATGCCTCATCTTATACAGCTCCACCTTTCTTGTATGCAAACCGTTTTCAGACTCTCTAAGATAACCATTCCATTTTGTTCTGTCCAGTTCCCATTTTACTAAACAGGGGTATTCACTGTCTACTGGAAGAGCATGATAGAGTTTAAAGTACTTTTTCAGACTCAAGGAACTTAACAATTTTTTATCTATTGAAACAAAGCCCCTGACAGCATTTTTCAGCTCCTCACCCTCAACTGTGGCAGGGAATCTGTTTTCCTGGTTTCTTGAACCATACGCAAACATAACATTGGGCAGAATATCAGGAAGCGCATCAGGGTCAAAAACCTCTTCATACTTAACGCCTCTCCCATCCAGGGTTTTTTTTATATCCTCAGCCAGGGCCAGTTTAGGATGGGACAAGAAGGTTATCTCAATATCATTAAACAGTGACAGGGGAAGCACAAACCTTATGCTCCTCCCATACAATAAGTCACCAAAAACCAGAAATTTTAAACCATTCAAATCACCATACATTTCATGGAATGTGAACAAGTCCAAAAGATTCTGTGTTGAATGATCCTTGTTCCCTGTCCCGCCATCAATAACCCATACCCTTTTATCTGCCACCCCGTTTTCAAAATCAGCATCCAAGGCCTCTGCCAGATAAAGGGCAGCGCCATCCCTGGGATTCCTGACTACAATAACATTCGCACCATACCCTCTGTAAGTCTGGCCCGTTGAGACAAGGCTTTCCCTCTTTCCTACTGATGTTCCCTGGGGATTTCTAAAACCAAAATGCACACCACCTAAATCCGCTGTTGCCTGTCCAAAGGAATCAAATGTTCTGGTGCTATCACCATAAAACATTTCAGCTACCTTCCACCCCTTAAGGATTCTTTCAAACTTTTCCGGACGGGCCTTCATATCATAAGTAGTCTCAATTAAATCTAAAATATCATCTTTGGAGAAATCGTTTATGGACAGTATGTGTCTGTTGTCTTTACCTTTGAACATCCCAATCTTTAATTAATTAAAAGTAAGTTTTTTAAGGCTTTCCTGCCTTTGAGCCAGCAGGCTTTTGTTGAATAGCTGTTATCTGTTGCAAAAATAGAGGTTGTATTGAAAAAGTCTGATTATGGTAGCATTACGTCTTAAACTATTTTTTCGGGTCTCCCAGTTTACAGCAGAACCCCCTGCACTTTTTGCAGACCGTGGAGTTGCTGAATGATTTGGCATGACAATCACACTAGTGGGAATTTTATTTAATTGTTTTTAGTAAAATTTCCAAAATATACAAGAAAACCCTGAAACAAAAAAGATTTGGAGTAGACATAGACACTAAAAAATTTGAAAGGGGACTTTTCTGATTTTCATATGTCTTTTCTCATTTCCCTGTAGAGGTTTTTAAATCCACAACTTTGCCAGAACTTAATTCCCTTATTATTTTTAAAAAGTACCTCTATTTTTAGTTCTCTGAGACCCATTTTTTTGAATTCCATCGATATTTCATCAAAAAGTTTTTTGCCAATTTTTCTTCTCTGAAACAGAGGATTCACTATAAGCTGACAGATATATCCAATGTGCTTGTTTTTGTATGCGTTAGATACGTCTTCCTTCCATCCTGTTATTATACCCGCTGGTTTGCCATTTTCTATGGCAATGAGAAACACATAATTGGGATTGTTTATTCTTTTTCTGATGAAATGCTTAAACATATTTTTAGTCTTTTCATCTGCACGCACACGATTGGAAATCATATGCTCATATCTCTGCAAATCCATCATGAACTTAAGCAATATTGGCATGTCAGATTCAGTGGCTTTCTTTATTATCATAATAATATTTTGCACTTCTAATTATAAATCCATTCCATATAAGAAGACCGCCACGTCTTTTCCAAGAGAATTTACATTATAACCGCCTTCCTGTACGCATAAAATAGGAATGCCCACCCCACTCAACTTTCTTCCGATATGAAAAAAACAATCTCTGCTTAGTTTTAGAGTTTCTGTGTCATCAAGATCATCAAACTCGTTTTCAGACGTGTCAAAACCAGCCGAAACTATGAGGAGTTCAGCTCTTTGCGTCTTTACCCTGTCAATAATATCATCAACAAGTGTAAGATAATCTGTATCTGAAATGTCTGGTCCTATACTTAATAAGCTTCGGAGCAAGAATTCCGCTGCCTTTAGGCTGCGGATGAATTGTGACAACTAAACAGACTTTACTTCTTTGAACCAACAATAAAAAGGATGGCGTTGCGCAGTGAACAGCTGCGCAACTAACCAAGCCATCCATGAGGAGATGAGAATATGGATAGCTTTAGCCATAAGTATGGCGAATCAACATTCCACTTTGTTTTCATAACAAAGTGCCGTTATAAATTATTTAGGAAGCGTTGGCATAAATACCTTTGCAGGGATATCCTACAGCAGTTGGCCAAGAGGCAGAAAATTAAGGTGATCAGCCTTGCAATCGGAGATGATCACATATACATGATAGCTTCTTTGCATCCAACAATGGCGCCAAGCAAGGCATTCCAGCTGCTGAAAGGAGCATCTTCCTATGCACTTTTCAGGGTAATCCCAAACTTCAGAAAGAGGTGTCCACGCGGTTTCTGGGGCAGAAACGGCACTTTCAGGAGTGTTGGTGATGTTGATACCAACACGGTAGTAGATTACGTTGAGCGCCAGAATCAATTACCTCTAAATCACTTCATATAACCGCATATAACCGAAATTCTGCGGGCTTTAGCCCGCAGTTGCATAGTATTTTAATCAGAAGAGCGAGGATGTTTGATAAGGAGTTATATAGGCGGTTCAGAGGTGTTGTAGAAACTATATTTGGTGGCAGTGAGACTAAACATGGCAACAGAACAAGGTGTAGATTAGAACATACAAGAAATGTTGATGTCATGTTATATGGTGTAAGGCATAATATTAACAGTTATTTGAGATTGATAGCTGTTGAGAAGGTAAACAGAGATGTTGTTTTATTTATACTATGGATTAATTCGACAACCTCCAGGCAACCAAAGCTTTATAAACCATAATGAATATATATTCAATATAATAATGAATAAATATTCAATACACTTTTATAGTCTTAAACATAGGAGGTGATTAACATGCCAAGAGGCGATATGACAGGCCCCTTAGGTGAGGGTCCCATGACAGGAAGGAGAGCAGGCTATTGTGCCGGATATTCAAATCCAGGATTCATGAACCCAGCGCCGGGTTTTGGAAGAGGATTTGGCAGAGGTTTTGGCCGAGGAATGAGATGGAGATTTGCATCAGCTCCTGTCCGTTACCTCCCAGCACAGACTCCAGCAAAAACCTATATGCAGGCCCAGCCGATACAGCCAACATATACAAAAGAGGATGAACTAGCAGACCTTAAAGCAGAGAAGGAGATTATAGAAAGGGATCTGAAAGCAATTTCAGAAAGGATCAAAGAGCTGGAAAAGAAAAAATAACAGCCTGATTTCATTTGCTATATCATGCACAAATACAGGCTGCAAGAGTGGATATATGCCCAGGCCAAGGATACCAAGAAGGATATGGTTTGAACCAGATGTAACATACTTCAAACCAGCAGGAATAAGGATGATTAATTTAGAGGAAACTGTACTAACTATGGACGAATTCGAGGCTGTAAGGCTAAAGGATTATGAAAACCTAAGTCAGATCCAAGCAGCTAAGAAGATGAACATTTCCCAGCCCACCTTCCAGAGGCTTTACGACTCAGCAAGGAAAAAGATAGCTGATGCGCTTGTCAACGGCAAGGCTTTGAGAATAGAAGGCGGCGGCCCTTACAGAATTATGAGCCGTGGTTTTGGTGGAAGGAGAAGATTCAGAAGAGGTGGAACATGAAAAAAGAGGGCGTTACGATACTTAGTATTATAATAAACATATTCCTCACATTAGCCAAGCTTGCAACAGGATTTATAAGCATGTCTTCTGCAATACTGGCTGAAGGCATACACTCGGGAATGGATATAATCACTTCAGGCATAAGTTATGCAGGCGTTAGGGCTTCCAAGAAGCCATCAGACAAGAAACACCCGTACGGACATTATAAGAGTGAAACAATAGCTGGTTTTATTATTACAATCATACTTTTCCTTTCATCTATCTATATAATTTATGAGGCAGTGATTAATTTCACAACAAAAACGCTTGAGGTCTCATATCTGGCTCTTGGTTTAATGGTTTTTTCAGCTGGAATAAATTTTCTGATGTCTGAACTCAAAATGAGACACGGAAAAAAACACGAGAGCATGGCTTTGATAGCTGATGCAAACCACTCAAGAATGGATGTTTTCACTTCCATTGGTGTTTTCATAGGTCTGATCATTTCAGGCTACTGGGCATATGCCGACTCTGTTGTAGCAATACTTATAGGTATTTATATAATGATAGGCTCGATAAAACTCGGGAAAAAAACTACAGATAGTCTATTGAATGTCTCAGCAGGTGAGAAAATTGAAAGCAAGATAAGGGATATTGTGAATGGCTTTAAAATAGAACTTTCAGGGATCAAAACACAAAAACTCGGGCCTGAAATATTCGCTGAATTAAGGATAAAACTCGAATCCAAACTTAAGGTTGAAGACGCATCGGCAATAACCAAAAAACTTGAAAGATCATTAATAAAAAATGTCCCGGGCCTTAAATATGTTGTAATCCAGATAGAATCCCATGATATCAGGGAAAGCTATTACAAAGGAGGGTTTGGTGGAATGCGATGGAAAGGCAGGATGGGTGGTTTTGGCATGGGTCCTGAGGGAGAATGTGTTTGCCCGAAATGCGGCAAAAAGGTCCCGCACAAAAGAGGAATTCCTTGCTATCAGCAGAAATGCCCGAAATGCGGCTCGAAAATGATAAGGGCAAGATAATTTATAAGGAGGGTACAATATGAAATAGCTATTAGCTCAACAGGGCGCGGTCTTGACAGCCGGGTTGACGTTAGGTTCGGGAGATGCCCATATTTTGTAATAGTGGAGCTTGAAGGTAAGAAAATAAGGGATAGCGAAGATATAGAGAATGTACCTGCACCCATGGGCGGAGCAGGAATAGCAGCAGCTCAGCTTGTTGCAGATAGGGAAGTAAAAGCAGTAATAACAGGAAACATGGGACCAAGAGCATTCAATGTTTTTCAGCAGCTTGGTATCGAAGTCTATCAGGGAGCAGGGAAAATCAGGGAAGCTGTTGAGAAATTAGCAAACGGCAAACTTAAAAGAATGGAGAAAGCAACACGACCTATGTTTATAGGTAATGACAGGAGGAATTAGAAAAATATGAAAATAGCAATACCTACAAACGGAAAGAGAGGTCTGAATGAAGATGTTGCACAGCATTTCGGCAGGTGCAACACATACACGATTATAGATGAAAACGGCAGACTGCTGGAAATAATTGACAATACCAGCGAGCATATGGGCGGTTTTGGCCTCCCGCCAGATCTCATGAAAAAGCACGGCACCGACATGCTGCTGTGCATGGATATCGGACCAAGAGCCATAATAATGTGCAAAAACCTCGGAATAGATGTGTACCTGGTTCATGCCAAAACCGTAAAAGAGATGTTTGAAAAATGGAAATCAGGAAAAATTAAGAAGGCCGAATTAGAAGATACATGTAAACAACACAGGGAAAACCAATGAAAATAGCAATCACAGGCGGGAAAGGAGGGACAGGCAAATCAACCATAGCAACAGCCCTGGCTTTTGTTTCAGCAAAAAAAGCCAAAACCCTGCTGGTAGATGCTGATGTTGATTGTCCCAATGACCATTTAATTCTCTCTATAAAAAGAAAAAGAATAAAGGATGTTTTTCAGCCTATGCCAAAATTTGATTTAAGTAAATGTATAAAATGCGGTAAATGCAGAGATGTATGCAAGCAAAACTCAATAGTTTTTGTTAAAGGAAAATACCCGGTTTTCATTCCAGATGTGTGTATAGGATGCAAAGCATGCATCTTTACCTGCCCTGCAGGTGCAATTTCAGAAAGTAAAAAAAAGATAGGAGAAGCATACAGGGGAAAGGGGTATGGCATTGATTTTGTGTCAGGCGAACTGAAGACAGGAGAGCTTGCATCTGGAGAAATAGTTGCAGAAACCAGAAAAATATCAGAAGAAATCGAAACAAAGACAAAATCAGATATAATAATTATAGATTCTGCTGCTGGTATTGGCTGCCCTGTCATAGCTTCACTTACAGGGACAGACTTTGTTGTTGCTGTTACTGAACCTACACCTTCTGCTCTGAGTGATTTAGAAAGGGTTTTAAGAGTTGTTGAACATTTTGGAATTCCATACGGCATACTCATAAATAAATCCAATCTGAGCAGAAAATTTGCAAGAAGGATTGAAAACTTTGCAAGAAAAAACAAAATACATATTCTAGGAAAAATACCTTATGATAAGATGTTTATAGAGTCTCTTATAAAGATGAAGCCGGTAACGGTTTATAATAAAAAATTTGAAACCGTTTTTTCAGATATTTTAAATAACATATTAACCTGCAAATAATTTATTAATATAAACCATATGATTTATATGACACTGCCTGTAATTTTATGGATAATTATAGCAACAACCATAAACTCATTAATAGCATTTGTGGGCATATTTTCTTTTTGGTGCAAGGAAAGAACATTGAATGAAATTTTGTTTATACTTGTTGCATTTTCTGCTGGAACATTGCTTGGCGGAGCTTTTCTGCATCTTGCAGCTGAATCTATCGGAATTATAGAGACAAATGCAGTTTTTCTTATAATAATAGCAGGGTTTTCAGTATTTTTTTTAATAGAAAAATTCCTGCACTGGCACCACTGCCATAAAGGCAAATGCGATATACACCCATACACATATCTTATACTTGTTGGTGACGGCATACACAACTTCATAGACGGCCTTATAATAGCTGCAAGCTTTTTTGTCAATCCCGCTTTTGGAGTCATAACAACCATTATCATAATATCCCACGAGGTCCCGCAGGAATTGGGAGACTTTGGCGTTCTTGTTTATGGAGGCATGAAAAAGAAAAAGGCCCTTCTTTATAATTTTGCATCCCAGCTCATGTCAGTGATAGGCGGAATAGCTGGATTCCTTATTGCAGGAGCCGGGAGCTTTCAGGAATTCTTGCTGCCCTTTGCTGCAGGAGGTTTTATCTATATAGCAGCATCTGATCTCATACCAGAACTGCACAAAGAATTAGAAAAAAAGAGATCCATACTGGCCTTTGTTTTCTTTTTGATAGGCATAGTGTTCATGTGGGGAATCAAGATAATTTTTGGAGGATAAGATAATAAATGAAGGGAACATACTGCCTGCTTATAGAAGTCCCGAAGGATTTGGATATTAAAATAGGCAGACTTGGCAAGCTGAGATTTGACAAAGGCCGTTATGTTTATGTTGGTTCAGCTATGAACAGTCTAGAAAAAAGAATTGAAAGACACTTCACAAAGGATAAGAAAAAATTCTGGCACATAGACTATCTTTTATCCAATAAAAATATAAAAATAAAAAAAGTTTATCTTAATCTCTCAAAAGAAAAATTGGAGTGTGCAATTGCAAAAAAGATAAATAAAAACAATGTGCAAATAAAAAATTTTGGATGTTCTGACTGCAAATGCACCAGCCATCTTTTTATGATACTATCTGAAAATCTCCATGATATCTTTTGAAAGAAATATCTTATTTATTTTACCTTTTTTTTCCTTTTCTATCAGCCCCTTTTTTCTTAATTTTTCTAATGCACGAAATACCTTAACCTTTGGAATACCAGTAAATGAAACAATCTTGGCCTGTGAAACCTCTCCTTCATTATCTAGAACAAATTTAATTATTTCCCTTTCTGTATCTGAAACAAGCTTTAATAAAGGTTCAATATTAACAGCTTTCTCTCTGGCATCTGAGAAAAATATATAATAAATCAGGGTCCCTGTTAAAAGACCAACAGAAGCCAGAATGGGTATAAGTATAGGCAACGGAATAAAACAACTGCAAAACTCACCGGTTTCTATTATAAGTTGAACATACCATGAGCTAATTGAAACTATTATAACAAATATTGAAATAAGAATAGATGAAACAATTAATCTTTTCTGGCGTTTCATAAAGCATCACTTTAATGGTTTCAATTTCTGAAACTTAATTTTATATATAGTTTCATTTTTATTAATAACCATGAAAAAGATAATCTTAATCCTAACTCTGATAACATTGATAATATTCTCACCAAAAGTTTATGCTCAAGAAAAAATTTGCGGTGTATATTTTACAGGCGTGGGATGTCCGCATTGCGCTAAAACAGACCCTGTTGTTTTAGAAGATTTACTTGAGGAGAATCCGAATCTTTTTCTAATAGAATATGAAATATACCAACAATCAGAAAATGCCTACCTGCTTTATGCATATAATGAAAAATATAAATCAACTTTAGGAATTCCTTTAATCATATTCAGCCACGAACAAAAAATAGGAGGTGATGCACCAATATTAAATAATATTAAAAAGATTATAGAATCTCTGAGCGGGGGGAACCCATGCCCTCTTTATGATGGAACCCTTAAAAATATTGAAGAAATTGATATTAACTCTCTTCCTGGAAAACCAAAAATATGGCAAAAAAACAAGATCATAATAAAGAGTGGCAAGATAGACAATGAACTGGCAAAGGAAATACTAAAAAGCAAAAACCTTTCTGAAACAATGAAATCAAAGGATTATGAAGTTATAACCCCAGAACCTGTGCCACTTTCAGGAAAAAATGTGCTGTTTGAGAACGCTATAAAATTATCTGGTATGATTTATCAGTGGAATGGACCGCCATTAGAAGAAAAAGTTTCTGATATAAATGATACCAGTGAAAACCAGCACGAACAAAAAAATGAACTCACATTAACCAAAATAATATCGCTTGCTGCTGTGGATGCGGTTAATCCATGCGCAATAGCTGTATTGACTCTAATGCTTATAGCAATACTTACTTATAATCCGGAAAAAAAGAAAAATGTACTTTTAGCAGGCTTTGCTTTTACATCCTCTGTTTTTGTAATGTATCTTTTTTATGGCCTTGTGATTATAAAATTCTTTCATATAGTTCAGGCATTAACAGCAACAAGATTATTGTTATATAAAATTTTAGGCATAATAGCCATTGTTCTGGGAATGCTCAACATGAAGGACTTTTTTATGTACAAACCGGGGGGGATAGGCACAGAAATGCCTATGAGAATGAGGTCAAAAGTCAAGAAAATAATAGAAGGAATAGTAAACCCGCGCGGAGCTTTTTTGGTGGGAATATTTGTAACCATTTTCCTTCTTCCATGCACTATAGGACCCTATATTATAGCAGGCGGAATACTTTCTGTATTTGAGATCATTAAAACAGTTCCATGGCTTTTATTATATAACTTTATTTTTATTCTTCCTATGCTGGCCATAACATTTATTATATACGGAGGTATAGCTGAAGTAGAAGATGTTTCTGGATGGAAAGAAAAAAACATACGCTATCTCCATCTAATTGCTGGAATTATAATGATGCTTTTAGGGATAGCGATGTTTATAGGTTGGGTCTAATTGCCAAATAAGGCACAGAGAACAATATTTATATCCCACACAATATTTTATTATGAAACAATCAGAAGGCCTTGAGGCAGTTAAAATTGCCCGTAAAGCAATTGAGCTCTGGGTCAAGGAAAAGAAAAAATTCCAGCCAGACAAATACCCGCAACCCTTCAGGGAAAAAAGAGGCGTTTTTGTAACACTCCATACATACCCCGGGAAAGAACTAAGAGGATGCATAGGCTTTCCGGAACCAGTCTATCCTCTGATAAAGGCCCTGGTTGATGCGGCAACAGAAGCAACAGAGGACCCAAGATTTCTTCCCCTGGCAGAGAAAGAACTGAATAAAATTATAGTCGAGGTCTCAATCCTTACAAAACCAGAATTAATTAAGGTGAAAAAACCCAGGGAATACCCCAAAAATATCAGAATAGGAAAGGATGGCCTTATAGTAAGAAAAGGCCCCTTTTCAGGCCTTTTGCTTCCCCAGGTAGCCACAGAATATGGTTTTAACCCAGAGGAATTCCTATCCCAGACATGCCTGAAGGCCGGTCTGAGCCCTGGTGATTGGCTGTCAGATGAAACAAAGATATACAGGTTTCAGTCTCTGGTATTCTCTGAAAAAGAACCTGGAGTCAGTCAAAAACAATAGAAACAGGATCGCCAATACCCACACCATTCCTTTCTGTATATCCATGATTGACCTCAACAACATACCTTGCCGGAGCTGATGGAGAATATGAAACGCATGTTTCCTCAACACATGGAACAGCCTTCTCAATATGAATTATTCTGAAATTATTATCTATCCATATAATATCAAGCGGAATGAGCGTGTTCTTCATCCAGAAACTCCAGCGGCCTTCATAATCAAAAACAAACAGCATGCCTTCAGCATCATTCAAATGCTCACGGAACATAAGACCTCTTGAACGAAGCTCAGGGGTATCAGCAATTTCTGCTCTAACAACAGAGTTTCCAAAAAACACATCAGCCAAACGCCCATGACCAGGCCCATTTCTTTCTGAATGCCCAGCATCAATGAACAGAAATAAAGATGCCAAAAATAATAATACAAAAATCACTACCAATAAACCAACTATTTTCCGACTGCTCAATAAAGACATGACAACACAGAATATAATTAAAATGCAGATTAATATTCATCCCCGGGGGCCTAAAGCCCTTCGGAGCTTAAAACAGCTTAAATCCACGGGCCTTGCCCTCTTCTGTATAATAATGATATATTTCTTCTGCTTCTTATCTTCCTAAATAGACTTGCCAGAAAACACCACAGTATTAACGCGGAAGAAGGTTTTTAAACCATTCAACTATATGATCCCATAATGAACTACCCTGTCCGCCCCACTCAATAAACAGGGCCAAGAATATCAAAAGCGCTATTAAGGCCAGTATCACTACAACAAGAACCCTTATAGGTAATTCCATGCTTATATTTTGTTTTGGGAACTTAAAATAATTTAAACCCACTGGGCTTTATCCCGTTCTGTGTAATAATGAATTTGACATTTTCGCCTTCAGGCCTGCTCCTGTGCTTTACTATGGTGGCCTTTCTCTCAGATATCTTCCCTGTTTTCTCCAAATGAACAATTGATTTTGACCAGTACTTAACGCAGTCACCGCCAACAATATCATCCGTTTTTGTGTCCCAGTTTCTGAATGAGTGTGTGGTTATAAGGACAGGTATATTTTTCCCCCTTGCGATATTGGAGAGAACAGAAAGCTGCCTGGAGAGCTCCCTGTTGGCCTCTGCCCTAAACATATCAGGCACGCATTTCTTGCTAACCTTATCAATCTTCTCTGAATTATGCAGCCTGTAAAGTGCAACAGCAGAATCCAGTATGATAAGATCAGATTTCTCTTTTTCAAGCATCCTTATGACCTTGTTCTGCTCCTCAAAATCCTTGGGCTCCACAAGCTTTATTTTCTCCAGAACAGGCCTGTGATCTACGGTTACCTGTTTTAATCTTTCCAGCGAAAAACCACCTTCAGTGTCTATGAAAACAACATTCCCCCCCTTTTTCACACAGTCAACAGCAGCCAGAAGACAGAGATTGGTCTTGCCTGTCCCGGGCCCGCCAAATATATTGGTTATGGCTTTCGGTTCCAGGTTTTTTATCAGAGACCTGATGGGTTCAGGCAGATTTACATCACTCATACAATATTCTTTATTTTTAAATTTAAATTATCAAGACAAAAGATTACTATGGATATAGAATCTAGAATGGATCTGATAAGGCAGGTAGGAGAAGAGATAGTGACAGAGCAGGAATTGAAAGACCTTCTCGAGACAAAAACAAACCCTGTTGCTTATGACGGTTTCGAACCTTCAGGCCGGGTCCATGTAGCCCAGGGAATCCTTAGAACCATCAATATCAACAAGATGATCAAGGCCGGTGTAACCTTCAAGATGTGGGTCGCTGACTGGTTTGCCTGGATGAACAATAAACTGGGCGGTGACCTGGAAAAGATCAGAATAGCAGGTAAATATTATATAGAACTATGGAAGGCCTGCGGAATGAAGACAGATAAGATAAAGTTCGTATGGGCCAGGGACGTGGTAACCAAGGAAGACCACTGGAAAACAACAATAGACATAGCCAGGAATTCCACAGTCAAGAGAATAACAAGGTGTTCCCAGATAATGGGAAGAAAATCAGGAGAATCCCTTAGCGCAGCCCAGATAATCTACCCATGCATGCAGGCTGCAGATATATTCAGACTTAAATGTGATATAACCCAGCTTGGTATGGACCAAAGAAAGGTGAATATGCTCGCAAGAGAGATCGGACCCAAACTAGGTTTCTGGAAGCCTGTGGTGGTTTCCCATCACATGATTCTGGGCCTCTCAAAACCAGCAACAATTTCCAAGGATCCGGCA
This sequence comes from uncultured archaeon, assembly GCA_964399875.1. Classification (GTDB taxonomy): domain Archaea; phylum Aenigmatarchaeota; class Aenigmatarchaeia; order QMZP01; family QMZP01; genus CAYNRQ01. The sequence goes on along the minus strand of CAYNRQ010000024.1, from coordinate 2,410 downwards.
GACATACTCCTGGACCTTAAAATGTCCAAATCCAAACCAGACTCTGCTATATTCATGGATGACTCGGAAGAAGAGATAAAAAGAAAGATAACTAAGGCCTTTTGCCCAGAAAAACAGGTGGATATGAACCCTATCCTGGAATACTGCAAATACATGATCTTTGAGAAATACAAGGAAATGAAGATAGGAAGGCCTGCAAAATTCGGAGGAACAATAAATTACCCAAGCTACCATGAACTAGAAAAGGCCTACAGAAAAGGCGACCTCCACCCACAAGACCTCAAGAACTCAGTCGCTTTCTATCTGAATGACATGATAGAGCCAGTAAGAAAGCACTTCGAAAAAGGCCCTGCAAGAAAACTCCAAGAACAGATAAGATCCTTCAAAATAACAAGATAGCGAGCTAATCATCATCCCTGATGTGAATCTTCTTCTCTGTTATTACAGGTTTTTTTTCAGAAAAATCTATCCAGAAGGCAGCCATTATTATCTGATACCTCGTATACTCGTTTATAGTCGCGGTAAACTTCACCCTTTTCCTCATCTTCCTTAACTTCCATCCGGTCTTCCTCTTCCTCTCAAATCTCACCTTCCTTATGCACATCAGTATTTCAAGCCACTTGTTCTGCGTTCTGAAGTGTTTGTTTCTCCTGAGGAACCCAAGTTCATCCTTTATGAACTCCACATCCGACTTGCTCAATCTCACACCCTTATAGGGAAATGGATGTGAATGATACCCGCCAAGGAAGTCAATATCCGATGTAGTCAAAGAGTGCAAAACCCTCTTAAAAGCAGACATATTACCATGAAAAACCTCAGATGGCTTCCTCTCAGCAGTCTGGAATGAATTAGTGTTATGCACGTAAAGAACAGTCTTCTTCCTGCCCCTGAACTTCCTGAGAACAAACTCACCAGAAAAGACACCATCAGTCTCCTTGTTGTAAACCTCTATGGCCGATGTTATCAGAGACCTGGCCCTTGATTTTTTTATCCATACATCAGTTATCTTGACCATATAGTTTTAGAATTGGCAAAGCTAGAATAAATCTTTATATACCGAGAAAACAAAACTCATATGGTGATGGTGATGCCGTCAAACTGGGAAACAAAATAGAAGACAAGGAAATCCCCAGGCCTAATTCTACAAATTTAACTGAAAGAACACAAAATATTATCATGAAAGACAAGATCGATCCTTGGAGCTCAGAAGCGATTAAGGATTATGAGAAAATAATGAGAGAATTCGGAATAGATGGTTTCCATAAGTTTATCAGCAAACTCCCAGACCCACCAACATTCATGCGCAGAGGCCTGGTTTTCGGTCAAAGGGATTTCTCAAGAATATTCGATGCCATCAAGAAAAGGCAACCCTTTGTTATGCTAACAGGCCTTATGCCCTCAGGCAGGTTTCACCTGGGTCACAAGATGGTCGCTGAACAGTTCATCTACTACCAGAGTCTGGGCGCAAAAACCTATGTGGTTGTTGCAGACATCGAAGCCTACAACATGAGGCCAAGACCTATGGAAGAACTAAGAAAAACAGCCATAGATGAATACCTTATGAACTATATAGCCTTGGGCCTTAAACCCAGGAACACTGATTTCTATTTCCAGAGTGAAAGATCAAAAGATCCTGAAAAGGCAAATGCTTACTACAGGCTTATAGGAATGGCTGCCAGAAGAGTTACATTTAACGAAATGAAGGCCATCTATGGAGAACTTTCTCCGGGCAAGATCCAGAGTGTTCTTACCCAGGTTGCTGATATTCTGCATCCAATGCTGCCTGAGTTCGAGGGCAATGTTCCTGTTATAGTGCCGGTCGGAATAGACCAGGACCCGCATATAAAACTTACAAGGGATATAGCTTCAAGATTCAATGGCAACAGGGAATTTGATTTCATCCCGCCAAGCTCTTCATACCACGAATTCATGCCGGGCCTTAAGGGGGGCAAAATGAGCAGCTCTGACCCGTTCTCCTACATAGCACTGACAGATGACGCAAAGACAGTCAAAGAGAAAATAATGAAGCACGCCTTTTCAGGCGGGCGAGGATCTGTAAAGGAACACAGGGAAAAGGGAGGAAATCCTGACATAGACGTGGCCTTCCAGATGCTAAAGTTCATGTTCGAACCAGACGACAGGAAGATAAAGAAGATCTATGACGATTACTCCAGCGGAAAAATGCTCACAGGAGAATTAAAACAAATCACAATAGAAAAGATAAACTCCTTCCTGGCCTCTCACCAGAAGAAACTGGAAAAAGCGAAGGACCATGTTGATAAGTTCTTATCTTGAACGCTTTAATCCCTCCCGGGGCTTCATAACTTATAGAATCACCCCATATCCTAAAAAGAAGGGTAAAGTTATAATCAAGCCACTATAATATAATCTATATGCCACGAATTTCATG
>CAYNRQ010000023.1:0-16024 GCA_964399875.1 uncultured archaeon | reverse complement strand
GCCAGGATTCGAATTCCCAGGCCAATCTCTCACTTTCTGGAATTCTTGTGTGTTCGTCCTGAAAGAAAGGCCACCTGGGTCAGGAGGTCCAGAGCCTTACAGGCCTGTTGTCTTTCAACAGACTTCCTATGCTTGACCATTCTGAGCTGGAATTGCCTGAACGAAGCGAAGGCAATCCCCTTTGCTCTACAGCTTCTTGAAAAGCTGTGCACTACACCACAGGGCTATTCGGTCTGTTCTGTTTTGAGTTAATAATCTTTATATACTTTTTGGATTAATATTTTAATATGTTAAACTCCGGCATGTATTTTAAGACATGGAAGTAATTTCCTTAGTCATTGGTCGCCGGGGTTGAAGCTTCTTTTTTGGTCTTGATTCCCCTGAGAAGTTTCTGTTTCTGGCTGCCTTTGACAAAGCTTCTGGCCTTAGGCCAGAGTTTCAATACCCGGAGTGATGAGGTGGTGATATGGACAAAATAAAAGTCGCTGTGCTTGGAGGGACAGGAACCGTGGGCCAGAGATATGTTCAGTTGCTGGAAGGCCACCCGTGGTTTGAACTTTCTGAGATATGCGCTTCTGAGAGCAGCGCCGGGAAAAGATATGCGGATGCTGTCCGGGGGAGGTGGAAAATCTCGGCCGATGTACCGGAATATGCTGCAGATATTGCGGTGAAGGAGTGTATACCAGAGCTTGATGCTGTTGCATTGCTTTCAGGGTTGGATTCCTCTGTTGCAGGAGATATTGAAGAGATGTACGCAAACAGGGGTTACATTGTCTCAAGCAACTCGAGAAACCACAGAATGGATCCAGATGTTCCCCTTCTTATAGCTGAGGTAAACCCGGAGCATGTGAAAGCAGTTGAGAAACAAATGGAGAGACGGAAAAACAGCGGTTTTATTATAACCAACCCAAACTGTTCAACAATAGGCCTCGCAATCCCGCTGAAAGCGCTATATGATGAATTTAGCATAGGCAAAGTAAATGTAACAACAATGCAGGCCATATCAGGTGCGGGTTATCCAGGAATGTCAGCATTTGATATGGTTGACAATGTACATCCCTGCATACCAGGAGAAGAGGAAAAAATACAGACAGAGACACAAAAGATTCTTGGCTGTTATGATGATGGTTTTATATACGCTGATATCGAAATAGCGGCTTCCTGCAACAGGGTTTTTGTGCTGGACGGGCATAAGGAAGATGTTTTTATTGAGATTGGAGGGGATCCTGATATAGAGCATGTACAAAAAACACTGGAGAATTTCAGAAGCGTTCCTCAGGATCTAGGCCTCCCGTCAGCTCCGGAAAAGCCAATAATAATCAGACATGAACAGGACAGGCCACAACCGAGGTATGACAGAAATGCTGGCAACGGAATGAGTGTTGTGGTGGGCAGGGTGAGAAAGGCCCCGACAGGGGATTATGTGTTCGAATGTTTAAGCCACAATACAATAAGGGGAGCAGCAGGATGCTCAATACTGAACCTTGAGCTGCTAAAAAGTTGCGGTTATGTGGGGGTATGACATGCGTATAGTTCCAATAAAAATCGGTGGCAAGGCCCAGGCAACCCAGAAAAGGATATCCTGTATACTTGACCAGGTGGGGGATTTTCTCAGGGCGGGAAATAAGGTTGTTCTCATGCCTTCGGCACAGGGTGATCAAACAGATCATCTTCTGAATCAGGCCAGGGATGAGGGCATGACAGACGGTAAAGCCCTTGCTCATTATCTGCTCCATAATGGGGAGGAGGTGTCAGGGGATCACATGAGCTATGAACTTAAAAAAAGAGGGTTTAGTTCAAGGCTGATAAGGCCAGAGGATCCTGAGTTCTTCCTCTGCGGTGATTTTTCAAGAACCCCCTATGATAACAGGAACATGGAATTCATAAAAAGGAACAGGGGTTATGTGAACTGTTCTGTTGACTGCGAGCAAAGCGCTGGATGTGCTGACGATTTTCTTTCCATGCTCGATGAAAATGATGTGGTGGTTTTCACTGCATGGGCTGTGAAAAGAAACAGCTCCATAGGCCTTATAAAAGGCCGGGGAGGAAGCGATGGAAGCCTTGTGGCAGTGTCAGATGTTCTGAAAATAAGAAATCAGCCAGTGCACTATTCCATAAAAATAACAGATGTTTACCATGTACATGACATGAACGGGCAACGAATAAGATCAATGGAACCTGGCAGAATGATAGATATGCTGGAGAAACAGGGTTCATGGCCTGTTCAGAAATATGCACTGGAAAGGATAAGGGGCACTAATGTGGTCCTGGGAGTCACACATTACAGGAACATATTTGAGGTAGGAACTTATATATCCGAGAGGGAAATATAATATATAATTTGTGATTATATGAAGATACTGCTGCTGCATACGGACTTTATAGAGTGGGAGCCAAAGAAGAAGGCCCTAAAGAACGCAGAGAAGGTTGCCAAGAAGGCAAAAAGGGTGAAGGATGCCCTGGTGGTCTTTAGTGCTGTGGAAAAGGCTGATGAGGCCAATCCGCAAAAAATTGCTGAAAAGAATGTAAAGGCCATAATGGATGTTTGCAAAAAGGTCAAGGCAAGGAAGGTGGTTCTTTATCCTTATGTTCATTTGTCACCACATCCGGCTTCGCCAGCCAAGGCCCTGAGGGTTCTGAAGGAATCTGAAAAACTCCTTAAAGAAAAGAAGATAAGTGTGGACAGGGCACCGTTTGGGTGGTACAAAGCATTCAACCTTAAGTGCAAAGGCCACCCACTGGCAGAGCTGAGCAGGGAGATAAGCCTTGGAGAAGAGGAACAAAAAGAGCAGGATGTTTCAGAGGCTGTGAGAAAGGAAGAGAAACTGAAATCAGAATGGTATGTTATGGAGCCTTCTGGAAAGAGATTCAAGATAGAGCTTAAGGGCGATAAAATAGTAGGTTATGATTTTAGGAAATATACCAATCTGGAAAAATTTGCCAGGTATGAGATTGCCAAGAGCAGAGTGGTGGACAAGGAGCCGCCACACATCCCTCTGATGAAAAAACTGGCCCTGGTCGGTTATGAGTCCGGGTCTGATCCAGGTCATCTGAGATACCCCCCAAAGGGAAAACTGATGAAAGACCTGATAGAGGAATGGGTTACCAGAAAAATGATTGAGAACGGGGCAGTTGAGGTCGAGACTCCGATAATGTATGATTATGAGCACCCTTCCCTGAAGAAATATCTACACAGGTTTCCTGCAAGGCAGTACACCATCCACACACCCAACAAAAGGGTGTTTCTTAGATTTTCTGCTTGTTTTGGCCAGTTCCTTATGGCAAGGGATGCGTCCATATCCTACAGAAACCTTCCCTTATGGATGTATGAACTGACAAGGTATTCATTCAGGGTTGAGCAAAGGGGGGAACTGGCAGGACTGAGACGATTAAGGGCTTTTACCATGCCTGACTGCCATGCGATCTGCAAGGATATAACACAGGCCAAGGAAGAGATGATGAAGAGACTCAGCCTTTCTTTGGAAGTACAGAAAGGCCTTGGTCTAAACCCTGAACATGACTTTGAGTTCGGTCTGAGGGTTGTTAAAGATTTCTACAATAAGAACAGGGATTATATAAAAGCCCTTGTACAAAAATGGGGTAAGCCTGTCCTGGTAGAGATGTGGAACAAGAGGTTCTTTTACTTTGTGATGAAATATGAGTTCAATTTCATAGATGCTCTGGGCAAGGCATCTGCACTCACAACCGACCAGATAGATGTGGAGAACGGGGAGAGGTATAATCTTCTGTTTACTGACAAGGACAACAAGAAGAAGTATCCTATTATCCTGCACCTCAGCCCTTCCGGGGCAATAGAAAGGGTTATGTATGCACTGCTGGAAAAGGCCTGTATGGAACAGCAGGACGGAAAGAACCCTGTGTTTCCTTTGTGGCTGTCGCCCACACAGGTCAGGATGTGCCCTGTATCAGATGCTTATGTAAAGTATGCAGAGGATATGGCAACAGAGCTTGCTAAAGAAAATATCAGAGTGGATGTGGATGACAGGATAGAATCCGTACAGAAGAAGATAAGAGACGCTGAGATGGAGTGGGTTCCTTTGATTGTTGTTCTTGGCCAGAAGGAAAGGGATACAGGGCAGCTGCCTGTAAGGTTCAGGGAGACAGGAAAGGTGGAGAAGATGAACAAGCAAGAGCTTATTGATTACATAAGCTCAAGGGTCAGCATGTATCCTTACAAGCCCCTCCCGTTACCAAGGTTGCTCAGCAGAAGGCCTGTTTTTGTTTAATGTATTATTTGCTTCAAGCATAATCCGGAAACTACCTTTCCAGAATAAAGTATTTTTTCTGTTTTTCCTTTTCAGGTATCTTTTCCAGAACCATCTGAAGTTTTTTGCCCACCACTGTTATGTCCAGGTCCTCTGCTGCCTTAAGGGCCCTTCTCATCTTGTAGCTCTTTTCTGCAAAGATCTCGAAAAGGATATCACCTTTCTCAACCTTATCCCCTATCTTCTTATGGAGCAAGATACCTGCACCTTTATGTTTTGGCGCGCCGGCTTCCTTTGCTATCTCTGCTACCGCTGCATTGTTTATCCACCACACCTTTCCTGATGTCCTGGATTTGAACTGGAGTTTTTTGTAGCCAACAGGGATATCCCTTGGTTTTATATCCGGATCCCCTCCCTGGGCCTCTATTATCTGCAGCAGTTTCCTTTTTGCTTTTCCTGATCTTATAATATCATTTGCCTTGCATTCCGGATTTCTAATCCTGGCGAACTTAAACAAAACAGCTGTCAGCTGAATCACCTTGTCCACAAGGTCCTGGGGGCCTTTACCGTTCAGGGATGTGGTCAGGACCTCCCTGGCTTCAAGGGCAGGGCCAACTGCATATCCCAGGGGTTCGTCACCAAAGGTGGATGCGCATGAAACTTTTATGCCTATCTTTTTTCCTAACTCAATGAACTTGTTGCCGAGTTCCTCTGCTTCTGCAGTTGTCTTTATCTTGGCATTCCTTCCTGTCGGTATATCTATTACAACATAATTCGCACCCACTGCTTTCTTTTTTGACATAACAGAAGGGAGCATCAGCGGGTCTATGGACAATGGATATTCCACATGGATGAACATGTCGTCAGCAGGCGCCAGGTCCACTGCACCTCCCCACACAAGGCAGGCGTTTGTTTTCCTTACCACTCTCTTTATTTCCTCTATATCCAGCTCCACAGGGCACAGGCACTCCATTCTGTCTGCTGTGCCTGAGGGGGATGTTATTGCCCTGGAACTCGTCTTGGGTATGGTAAGGCCTGCTGCAGCAACCGTTGGCACGAGGAGCATGGACGTCTTGTCACCTGGTATACCCCCCAGGGAATGCTTATCATAGATTTGTTTCTTGCCGAGTTTCAGTGTTTCTCCTGTCATGGCCATTGCTGTGGACAGGGATGCTGTCTCTCCCATGGTCATGCCATGGTTATGCAGACTTGTTACAAAGGCAGTGAGCTCTATGCTTGACAACTTCTGGTCGACAACGTCCTTAATTATCATTCTTATCTCTTCTGGTTTCAGGATCTTTCCGTAGAGTTTTTTCCTGATGAACATGATGGATTCAGGGGGATCTGATCTGGAGACCTTTATTCTTTCCCCACCCCTTATATTGAACTCTTTCTGAAACCTGTTATAAACACCGATTTCGCCCTCAAAAATAAAGTGTTCAGAAAGATTCACTATTGCCATTATATTCTCTTTTCCTATCCTAAGCTCTACCCTGTCCAGGGGCTTCACATCAAGCTCGTCTGCATCTTTTTTGTTCAGAACAACCACAAACTTCTCTGCTTCCAGCTCCAGGGGTCTTGCTCTCAAGTACATAATAATATTTTATTCTTTCTTCTTAATATCTTAATATGAATTATTCTCAGGCAGTGAAGGGTTTTGAGGAGGGGTACAGGGACAGGTACAAGGTAGAGTTTCCTGTAATCTTTAATCTTTGCGATTTCAACAGAAAAAGCGTTCTGGAAATCGGGGCAGGAAGGGATGGTTATTTTCCTGAAAAGGTTCTGGGTTTTGTGAAAAAATACATGGCCACTGACATATCGCAAGATATTCTTGATGAACTGAAGAAAAAAGTGAATGTGGAAACCAGGGTGTGCAGGGCAGAAAACTTCCTTTTCCAGATAAATCCTTTGATATAGTTTTTTCCAGATGGGTTGTTTCTTATATTGAGGATTTGAAGAAAGCGGTTAAAGAGATGTGCAGGGTTGCCAGGGAAAAGTAATTATGGTGTTTCCTTCGGAAGAGGGTGATGGAACAGGTGTTTTGCAGATCAAGTATCCGGACAGGTATAATGTAAGAAAGGAGAGGATTCATAAGATTAAGAAGTGGATGGAAAAGTGTGGTTTGAGTGTCAGGAAGGAAAGGAGAATGTTGAAATTTGTTTTTCCTGATGTGAATGAGACCGTGGATTTTTTCTGCAATGGATTTTAACAATAATATAACAAGAAAACAAGAAGAAAAAATGAAAAAATTTTTTGAGGAAAGGAAGAAAAAAGACGGCATACACTTTACGCAGGGTGCATGTTTCCTGTGCGGTAGCAAATCATGATTTTTTAAACGAAAACATGCGAATTGACGTATTTATAAACCAATAGCAACCAAAATCTTTATAAACCCTAATGCCATAAAATAATTACGCAAAACCAATATGCGTCAAAATAGGAGGTAGATTAAATGGCTAAAGCAGCTAAGAAATACTACATTTTAAAGAAAGGCAGCAAAGTGTCTATTTTTACAGGAAGGCAGCCACGACAAGCAGCTCTGAAAGCAGCAACCCGGGGATTTACAGACATTAAATTGAGAGAAAGAGGAAGAAGGAACAAAGACGGAACATACAGCATCCATGTTTTTAAGGGATCAAGAAAGAAGGTTTCAGTCTCAGCTGGTGTTGACTGGTTACCATCATCTGTATGGAAGCCGGTTGTTAAGAAGATCAGAGTAGACAGAGTTAAAAGCATTAGAAAATAAAATTTTAGGGCTTTATTGCCCTTACTTTTTCTTTATTTTTATATTGAACCAGAATACCTATAATTTTAATCACAGGATGAATGTATAATTTCTGGTTCAACAGCTGTTGCCTTGGCAGGAAAACCCTGAATTTATTCGGGAAATATGCGGAGGCAACATTATTTGTCTCAAACTCATATTTCAAAGATAATCGAAAGAATATTTCCCAACAAAAGGCTTATTATTATTGTTATTATGAAAACAGGAGCAAATCTTACTCCCTCCTTAATCCAGATGGTCCCCCCCTTCTTCTTCAAGGCATTTACCTCTTTCTCTGTCAGTACCCTCCACTTCTCTTTAACAGGAACATCACCAATCTTCAGATCCTTTACATCTATCTTTTTTCTGAAGAGATTGTTTTCTATAAACCTTCCGTAGTGAACAAATACAAGTAATGCCACCAAAAGAACAGGGAATAACAGGGCATTGGTAAAAAAGGATAATGGGGGATTGTAAACAGTAGAGACATGGTATAATAAAATCACAACAGCCACTGTGAATATCACTACAATTGATGCTATCCTTCCTGCATCCTTTTTCAGATCCTTAAAGAATTTTTTAGAAATCTTTGGAGATTTCAGGCCAAGGGCAATAGAGTAGATTATAAGATAAAGGAATGCTATAAAGAAAAAATTGAACAAGAGGGTGATATAGAAAGGGAAAAATGTGCTGACATGGAAACCAGCGGAGTCTGGGAACAAAAAACCCAGTGAACCAAGCAGCCATGCATCACCGTCCCCCCATTGTTTAAGCGCATAAAGTGCTAATCCAAACAAAAGGAAACCCACCCCTACAAGTACGGATTCTGTTATAATTGAGAAATCATTCATAAGGAATGAGAAAACAGCCCTTATAGCCAAAGCAGATGCTATGATAGAATAGGGAAGCCAGTCAGGAAATTCTGTTGTTTTTAAATCCAAGTAAGCAGCCATCCCAAATCCAGTCACACCCACTGCAAACAATATCCAACCAAGTAGCATATTAATTATTGTCTGGCTGGTATTAAATATTTAGTCAATCTTGGCGGAATTGCAAATCTTTCTTGATAAAGAACAACAGGAAAACCATAAACCGACATAACACTTAAAATAAGTGCAATTAAATTGGACCATTGAAATCAGAATTCCCCGGTCAATAGACCGGTGGTTGTTGGGAAGACAATACCACCAACAAAATTAAACTTCACATTAACTGCCAAAAACTTCGAAGAAAGTTAAAGTAAGCGCCTACTCATAGGATGAGCAAGATTTTATCTGCTAACAATTATTAACAGAGCAATACTAATTATTATATATGGGTATATTCGGGGATAAGAAAAAAAAGACAGATAACGAAAGGAAAAAGAGAGTGCTCAAAGCAATGGCCAGAAGATACAGGAAGGTGCGGTTACCAGTAACCATGCAACCTGAGATAACATCAAGGGAATACAGAATCTTCAAGAAAGGACAAAGGAGAAAACTCAATTGGTATGAAACCCTCACCAGCATTTCAGAGAAGTTCATGAAGATCAGTCCTGATAAATCCTCCAAGGAGGAGATACAAAAGGCCATTGGATTTACTGGCCTGCAGATAACCCCTGAAGGGGTCATGTCCTTGTTTGCAATGACTGTTATACTTTTTGCCATGCTTGGAATCGCTTTTATTGTTGCAGGCCTTCTTCCTGTAATGGGTGGTGTGCTGCTTATAGCTTTGGGTTTGTTAATAGGATACTACTTTCTCAAATACCCGCAGGGTAAGCTAAAATCAGTAAGAATAGAGGCCAGCTCCCAGATAGTTCTGGCCATCCTCTATATGGTTGTTTCTATGAGGATATCACCAAACCTGGAAAGGGCCCTTAAATTTGCAGCTTCAAACATATCAGGGGCCCTGGCATGGGATATGAGAAGACTCATATGGGACATAGAGATGGGAAAGTATTATTCTGCAAGCTATGCCCTTGATTATTACATAGAGAAATGGAAACCAGAGAATGAGGAATTTTCAGAATCACTTAGACTGATAAGAGACTCCATGAAACAGACTCCGCAAAGGTCAATGGCAGAACTTGATGAGGCATTGAATGTTGTGCTGGATGGAACAAGAACAAGAATGAAGCATTATGCGCAGAATCTGCAGCTGCCTGTCATGATTATTCATATGATGGGTATCGTATTGCCTATCCTGGGAACTATAATGGCTCCTTTGGCAGCTGTTTTCATGTCAGAGCTTGTTGGGATAGAGCATTTTATTATTGGTTATAACATTGTGTTACCCATAGTTATAATATGGTTTATTAATAACACACTTGGCAAGAGACCTGTTACATATTCCAGGGTTGATATATCTAAGCACCCTGATCTGCCTTCCAAGGGTCACTTTAGAATTGGGAAAAAGACAGTACCTGTTTTACCATTCGCCTTGATAGCTACAATTGTTATTGCTGCACTCCCTCTTATGTTTTTTATAGAAAATCCAGACTTTATTCTTTCTGGCATTAAAGGAAGAGAGCCGACCCTGTTCTCACTTACCATGTCCGTTCTGATAACAGTTGGCATTGCTGTTGGTCTGGTCATATACTTTTTACTTTCCAATTTCCAGAGAATCAAAATACAGAATGAAATACAGTCTATAGAAAGGGAGTTTGAGCTTGCCCTGTTCCAATTGGGTAACAAGATAGGTGCAGGAACACCAACAGAAGTGGCTATTGAGAAATCCATTGGTGATATGAAGGACCTTAAGATAGCCGGTCTGTTCAGATTGTGCCTGAGGAATATAAGAAACCTGGGAATGACATTTGAGCAATCCTTATTCCATCCAGCCTATGGCGCATTAAAATACTATCCTTCAGAGCTGATCAAGAATATAATGTACGCGGTTGTTGACACAGCAAAGAAGGGAGTAAGATATGCATCAGAGAGTATGATGAGAATTGCCAAGTATCTAAAAAACATAAAAGAAACGCAGGAACACATAAGGAACATGTTATCAGAAACGGTTTCTTCAATGAAGTTTCAGGCCTATCTTCTCACACCCCTTATAACAGGGCTTATAGTGAGCATGGCTGATATAATTGTAAGGGTTCTTGCAAAGCTGGGTGAATTCTTACAGAATGCTGGTATAGGAGAGATAATGGGATTCGGTGACATATCCGGGATTTTTGGCAACATGGAATCCTCTGTTTCCCCAGAAGCATTCCAGCTTGTAGTCGGTATCTATCTGATTGAGGTTATAATAATACTCGGAATGTTTATAACAAAGATAGAGCAGGGCGAAAACAAGATAGCTCAGTGGTACTCCACCGGAAAGATGCTGATATTGGCCCTGGCTGTATATGCACTGGTCGCACTTACATCAAGCAGCATATTCGGCAACTTAATAGAAGATGCGCTCACACAGCTCGGTGTTCTGGGAGCATAGCGATAGGTCATGTTTTTTATACTTTCTTAACCAGAGTTTTTTTGAAATAAGGAAGGGTTAGTGTTGATAAAATGAAGCCTACTGTAGGAACAACTGCATTTAGAAATGGCAAGGAAATATCAATCGCCAATAGATAAAGGGCAATTGCAAGATAGGTAAAAACAGCTATTATAATTTTCCTTGTATGAGAGGTTTCCCAGGCCTTGTCAATTTCCACTTTTTTGTCCCTCTCTTTTATTTTTCTTATTTCTTTTTCCAGTTCTTTTAAAGTTGTCATAATTCACCCGCTTTTTATTTGTGGGCGAAATATATAATTATCTTACCATTAGAGACCTTGTCTATCCTTCCAAAACCCACTCTTTCCATCTGGATAAGACAGCCTGCTTTTAACTTCTTCATGGCCGGTTCCCCAAGACCTTTAACCACACCATCTGGTTTAACAACCTCTACGTGGATGTTTGGTTTGGACACCCACTGTATCTTTGGCATGTCCTGGATTATCCTGTTGTCTGTATAAAAACCGTCCTTTAGTTTGAGTTTTATATTGCCCAGTGCTTTCAGTCTTATCTCTTTGCCTGCAAGGTCCTTCCAGTCCTGCCCTGATAAATAGATATAATCCAGGCTGACCGGGATGGTTTTCTTTCCTCTTTCAGGGAAGTCAGGATGCAGATACACTTTAACAGAATCTGTTTTAGGGGCTCCCTTTATAGAGATACATACAGGATCAATCACAACCATGTATCTGTTTGCCTTTGGATCCAGTATCTTTCTGTTTATTGTTTCGAACTTTCTCCAGTCTATTTTTATGTCTGTTTTGGATAAGGAAACCTCATCAGAAAACTCTTTTATTGCATCAGGAAGAAAACCCCTTCTTAAAAGCGATCTTATGGTCGGCAGTCTTACATCATCCCAACCAGAGTACTTACCTGACTTTATGCCAGCCTTTATATCCCTTGTATGTATCTTTTCTCCTGGAAGATATATCATACCGAAGTTCACTACTGTTGGAGCCTTCCACCCCAGTGAAAGATATATCTTTTCCTGGATCCATGTGTTATGTTCGTGTTCCTTGCCTCTGAATACGTGTGTTACGCCTGTAATATGGTCTTCAATAGCATTGGCAAAATTATAGACAGGCCATACGCAGTATTTATCTCCTGCCAGGGGGTGCCTTGATTTTATGATCCTCAGCATTGGAGGATCCCTGAATGCCGGGTTTGGGTTTTTCATGGATGTCTTCATTCTAACAACACATTCACCTTCCTTGTACTTGCCTTTAAGCATATCCTTCCATACGTTCAGGTTTTCTTGTGGTTTTGCATCTCTGTGCATGGATTCCTTTTTCCGGAGCTTGAGTTTTTTGAAATCCTCTGCCGGTGTAAAGTCAATATAAAAAACACCTTCATTTATCAGCTGCTCTGCGTACTTATAGAATGCGTCCATGTTTTCAGACTCTATGAAAACACTGTCAGGCCTTGCTTCAAGACTCCTAAGGTCCTGTTCTATCATTTTATAGAAAGGCTTTTCAACAACCCTGGGGTCTGTATCCTCAAACCTCAAGAGAAACCTGCCCTTGTATTTCTTTGCATATGTGTGGCTGAGCAGGACTGCCCTTAGTGCCTGCAACAGGTTCAGGGGCCCGCTCGGGCACGGGGCAAATCTGGTTACAACCTTACCCAACTCAGCGTTTTTTAATTCCGGCAGGCCTGTTTCTTTTTTTTCTTTCTTCAGGAGCCCGGGAGCCAGCTTCTCCAGTCTTTTTTTCTGCTCTTCTGGAGACAGGGAATTTACCTCTTTAACTGTTTCTAAGACCAGTTCCCTTAACTTATCAACATCTCCTTTACCCCTGGAGGCTGACATTATTTTGCCCAGAACAGCCTTTGGGTTGGCCCTGCCTTCATAAAAAAAAGCGTTTTGAAGGGCGTACTTCAAGACTAATTTTTTATTCATGTTATATAATTGAAAAGGGAGTGTTAAATAATCTTCATGGTTGTTTGAGGAACGTGTCTCGTATCCACTTTGGATCGGATGAATATACTCTATTGTTCAATAATGTCACTGTGCATGTTTCATTCACCATAAAGTCAGCGCATCAGCACAAGAGATGCAGCGAAGCTGCAATACTGTGGCCAGTGGTATCAACAAACCAATAAGCGGACTGTAAAGGTCGCCATAAGAATAGATGTCAGCATCCATTTATGTAACAGATGCTGAGATATTTCGCGCTGCAATACAGACATAAGAAATGGTATCCTGGCTAAAAGAATTATAAAAACAAAAATAAGAGACTTTGGTTCTTTGGTTCCTTCATCATCTCTTGATTTAAAACCTATATTTCATTCATCTATTCATTTCTTTTTTTCTTCTGCTGGTTTTTCTTCAGTTTCTGGCTCTTCTGCCGGTTCTTCCTGCGGTTCCTTTTCAGCTTCCTCAATTGCCTTTTCTGATACATCAGGGGCTTTGCTGAATTCCTTTATCTTGGTTGAAACGAATTCTATAATTTCATTTTCGTCAGGTATTGCAAGGCTCTTCTTGAACCTCTTCTGGCCATCAGGAAGGAAAAACCCTCTTGAGATGGCTATGAATTCGTTTTCTCCCTCTTCAGCAATTGCCTTTTTTCTTGCAATTTCAAGGAAGTTGTTTCTCCCGAACTTTATTTCTTCAGCGTTTATGGTTTGGAATTCTACCATTTTATAACCTCCTTTGTACACGATAGTTTACCGATTCGATAATATCGGTAGAACTCTCGGTGTTTGGTCTATAACTGTTAATATATTAATAGCATTTATAAACTTATCGGTGCTTTGGAGGTTGTCGAATTAATCCATAGTATAAATAAAACAACATCTCTGTTTACCTTCTCAACAGCTATCAATCTCAAATAACTGTTAATATTATGCCTTACACCATATAACATGACATCAACATTTCTTGTATGTTCTAATCTACACCTTGTTCTGTTGCCATGTTTAGCCAAAGCTCTTGAAACGTTTTAAAATGCAAAATCAATATTATAATATGAGAAAGTGCCTTATGATTCTACTCATTCTAACATTATTACTGATACAAACAGTTAGTGTAAGCTCCCAATGCCAAAAAGACTTTGACCTGTACCTTAATTTCTGGCAACTCAGGTTCGAGAAGGAGAAGGTTATGGGCATTCCTGAACCAGAAGGGAATGTTGATTTTGTTGTTGGGGTAAGACCAGAAGAAAGTTTTGATGTAGATTATTATGTTTATACTTCGTATAAAACAATTGGATCCCCAGGAGATGTTTTATATGTACCAAGCACTGATCCAGACAAATATGGATATGCATACGCCCCCTACTTTGTAGTCAGTCTAACCAATGAGGAACTGGAAAACCTGGAGGATTATTACCATCCTACAAACCCTGATAATGGTGAAATAATCAGCATCCAGCTGATTAGGCAAAAGATTATAAGAAGGGATATTGAAAAATTGCATGAAGAGTTAACTGTTTCGCATCCAGAATGGTATCCTTACGGTACCGAATTGTTCTTTGGCGTTGAAGCAGACAATGAATTGAATATACTTTTAGATGAAAATGGAATGCCAATTCCTACTCGGCCATTAGAAGACTACCAACAAGGAAAAACAATAGTAACCCCAACAGTTTACAATGAATCTGGATCCACGAGGCTTCATTTAAATTTGAACAATCCAACAGTAAGGGAATATGTTATAAGATACGCGTTAAAACGCCTTGACAATTGGCAGGACAACCTCCTTTACATCGACAATGCATTTATTCATAGGCATCAGATTTGCCCCGATTGGATATGTGAAACTACCTTATTAAATTATATATCCAGCGGAAACGAAGAGAACCAAATAATGGTTTATGCAAATCATTCAAATTATATTTTTAGTGAAATAAAGAAAAGAAGAAACCCTCAGATTATTTTAAACGGCTTTGGAGCAAGGCAAAGCAGGCCTGCCAGGTTAATGTTTATAAATTATTTAATGGAAAATGGAACTGATAATTTTGATGGAGTATTGATGGAAAATCAGTTTTGGTCAAACGATAAGTTTTATCCTGACGGGTTCAGAGAATACAGGGTAACAGATATAGAGTATTATTGGGAATGGGTACAGAAGTTTAAACAGCATAATAAAAAATTTCTTTTTACAGCCTCTAAGATCGACTCTTATATCTCAACAGACGATGGGTTTTTAGAAGATCTATGGCTGTGGTTTCATTTAATTGCTGATGACAATACGTATTTTCACATAACGCCGAGCGAGTATATGACCCCTATGGAGCATTACGAGATTTATGATTGGCATCTGGGCCGACCGCTTGAAAATCCACACAAGAAAGGAGATACATGGTACAGAAGATATGAAAGAGGCAACATAACTTTCAATACAAATTCTGGGAGACTGGACGCAATTGAATTTGCAGAGAACGAATGCAATCACGTATTACCGGAATGCGGAAACGGCATCATAGAATCAGGGGAGGAATGCGACCTGCCTCAGCTTGGAGCAACATGCCAATCGCTGGGCTTTGAAAAAGGAACCCTTGCCTGCAATCCAGACTGCACCCTTGACACATCCGGCTGCACATCCTGTACGCCATCCCCGGAAACCTGCAACAACCTTGATGACGACTGCGACGGCATCCCTGACAACGGTATAACCTGCGAATGCACAGAGGGCCAGACCCGGCCATGCGGAACAACAGACACAGGAGAATGCGAATACGGAACCCAGACATGCATCAATGGCAACTGGTCAGAATGCGCAGGGGCCACAGAGCCGTCAGAAGAGATATGCGACGGCAAAGACAACAACTGCGACGGCCAGGTAGATGAGAACCTTACAGACACATGCGGAAGCAACGTGGGTGAATGCAGGGGAGGAATAATCTATTGCATTAACGGCGAATGGAGCAACTGCACAGGAAGAACACTGCCTTCCACAGAGATATGCGACGGCAAAGACAATGACTGCGACGGGACCGTAGATGACAACTGCACCATAGCAGAGGATACAATCTGTCAAGACGGCCCAATACCAGACATAGGATGCTACTGCGAAGGTGACCTGCATACAGCTGGCTACTGCTTAAGTGGCGAATGGTTTGAGAATTTGCCTGAAGAATTCCCATGGTATTATCTGATAATATCTGGTGTGGTTATTCTTGTCGGGGGAGCTGCCTATTCGCATACCAAGAGCGGGGAGAAAGAAAAGAAGGAAGTCATATGGGATGAACTGGAATAGCTTTTTAATAGGTAAGTTTAGGGGAGAGCGTGTCTAACTATTCACCCACCATATAACTGAACCGTTGCCTGTTGCCCGTATGTATATCTTAACCTGGTAAGCAATGACTCTTGCAACGCTCCTAACGTATGTGGTTTTCTTCATTCTTGTGTTTAACCTATCACCAAATGCATTAGTTAAGGAACCGAATACAGACTCTCCCCTGCCTCTTTGCCTATACCTCCTCCATTCCCAGTTGTATACCTTCCTTGCTTTCCTCCTCCAGCAACCACTTCCTCTGTTTCTGTTAGGTTTGATTAGCGGAGTATAGCTGTTCTTGTATACTATCCTATAAACTCCGTTAACATCATACCACTTCTCGCCCATG